>DATJLK010000168.1:0-30011 GCA_035509615.1 Allostellaceae bacterium
CGAGCTTCTTTTTCTGCCGCTCAGACCGCCGTTCCTCGATCGGGTCCTTGCCATCCAGCCGCTGTTGCCGGGCCCTACGCGCCCGTTCGCGGGCATCGGCGAGCCCGATCGTCCCGAGCGAGCCAAGACCCATCTCACGGAGCCGACCGCCGATCCGATAGCGGAACACCCAACTCGCCCCGCCAGGTGTCACTTGCAGCCAGAGGCCGCCGCCATCGCCATGGTAAGATCTCCCGTCCGTGCTATTTGCAAGCGCCCGGACCGTAACGGCTGTCAGCTTCCCGGTTCGCATACCCATCCGCCTGCTCCCGCACGTATACCCATCCATACGGGGCGTATATAGACGAACGGATGCGGTCAGTAAAGAACGCAAAGCACGAGGATTACTGTACTTTTTTGAGAATGGCGAAGGCCTGAGAAAGCGGAAAGAACAGACACCCCATCCGCCAAACCCGCAGTATCCGACGATGTCCGCTGGTGTCCGGCGGCTTCAACTCCATCAAGCTTGCGAGGTGTCGGCCGTTGTTGCCCAGCGAGAGCCGTTGCCTTCCTCACGTCCTCCCAGACGATGGGGATATAATGGCGCTGAATTATTCGGGTACTGAGTACATCGTCATTTGGAAATCGGCTGTGAATCGCCCCAGGATTGCCGGAGGCCATTCGGAGCTCAGTCGGCGGGCTACTGCGTAGACATAATGCTCATCATCGTCGGTCGTGGCTCGCCAAACCGGCCGATTCTGCGTTATAGACCGCTGCACTATCCGGCGGCGGCCGACGCTACGATCGATGGTGATTGAAGGCATCCTTAAACGGATTGAGCACCGACGCGCCCAGGCCATCGACGTCGCGATCGTTGCGCGTCACCAGCGTCAGGCCATTGATCAACGCGGTCGCTGCGAGCAGCCCATCGATAACCGGAACAGTCCTGATGGCGCTCATGCGACCCCATTGATCGGACACAGCGTTGTCAATCCCGAGCACGCGGCCATTGAATGCGGTCTCTACGTCCCGCAACCAGCGCTCAAGCGCTGCTGCCTTGCCTGCATCTCGGGGGCGTGCAAGTTCAACGCCCTTTCGGATTTCGCCAAGGACAAGCGTGCTTAGAAAGAGATCCTCGTCTGTGATCGAAGCGTACCATGCGGAAACATGCGTATCGCAACGCTCACCCTTTCGGACCTCCGAAATGATGTTGGTGTCGATCAGGTAGCTCATAGATCGATATCACGCCCAGGATCACGGCTGCGATCGAGGTCGATCCCATCGAGCGGCGCAGACGCCAGCAACACCTTCAAGCTTACCTCGGACGGCTCGGCAAAGCTTCGTCGAAGAAGCTTGCGCGCCTCGGCCTGACGCGAGGGGTCGGACAAAGCAGACGCGACACGGCGAACCAGGCTGGCATCTTCCTTGCGGACATTGACCTCGACCCGCACGAAACCCTGGTGCTCTTTGCGTGTGCGGTGAGTTGCGACAGAAGACTTTGATTTGCTGGCCATTCCCCGCCTTCCTATTTCCGGAAATTTTATCGGAAATCACGGGCGGCGCAACTGGCCGATGGCGGTCATAGGGCTATAGCGTAAACATAGTGCTCATCATCGTCGGTCGCGGCCCGCCAGTTCAGCAGTGAACCGCGCACATCGGGAGCGGCGGGTTTTGTGTCCGGTACAGCGGCCCGGGATCATCGCGCGGTTGCCCGCCGCCCGTCGTTTATCCCTCCTTAGAACGGGATGTCGTCTAGCATTCTGATTCAGAAGTTCGTCGAAATTGTTTCGGCTATTCCTCTCTCGTCCCTACCGGCGACGGCCGGTACCCATCGCCGCAATGGGTCCCGACCGCCGTCGGAATGGCGAGGCGGGCCCTATTGCGAACTGCTGGTTCGGGACACTAGAACGGGATGTCGTCGTCAAGATCGTTGACCGGTTGACGGCCCCGGCCGCCGGTACCGCCGGCGCGGCCCGGGGTGGCGCGCGGCGCCGGTTCATCGGCATAGCCGCCGCCATAGCCGTCATCGAAATCGCTGTCCATCGCCGCTCCTCCCAGAGCCGCGCCGCGGCCGCCGGCGCCCGCGGCGCTATCCAGCATCGTCAACTCGCCGCGAAACTTTGGCAACACGATCTCGGTGGTGGTCCGCTCCTGACCGCTCTGGTCGGTCCATTTGCGGGTCTGTAGGGCGCCTTCGAGATAAACCTTGGAGCCCTTGCGCAGATATTTCTCGGCGATTTCGGCGAGCCGCTCGTTGAAGATCACGATGCGGTGCCATTCGGTGCGCTCCTTGCGCTCGCCCGAATTCCGGTCGCGCCAGGTGTCCGAGGTCGCAACCGTAAAGGTCGCAATGCGGTTGCCATCCTGCGTCGCGCGCATTTCCGGGTCGCGGCCGAGATTGCCGATCAGGGTTACCTTGTTGAGACTGCCAGCCATAGGGTCACCGTACTTCCGTCGTCGCCGGGAATGCCCATCTTATCAAGTCCTGCGAATGTTCCCACTTTATTCTTAACTTTGGGAAACAGCACATGACTTATCTATCACCTCCATCACCGATCGGCGATCCCGGCGACGACAGCGCGCCCGGGTCGTTTGACGCGTCGATCCCGCCGGCCGCCGACGCCGCCTTGCTCGACGCCTATTCGCGCGCTGTCATTGCCGCCGTCGACAAGGTCGGCCCGGCGGTGCTGCATCTGCAGGTGACCGGCGCCAAAGGCGGGATCGGCGCCGGCTCCGGCGTGGTCTTCACCCCCGACGCCTACGTCCTGACCAACAGCCACGTCGTATCGGGGGCGCGCAAGATCGAAGCGGCGTTTCCCGACGGGCGCAGCTTGGGAGCGAGCCTTGTCGGCGACGATCCCGACACCGATCTTGCGGTGCTGCGGCTCGACGGCGACGCCGGCGCCTTTGCCCGGCTCGGCGATTCGCGGCAATTGCGCGTCGGCCAGCTGGTTGTCGCGATCGGCAACCCGTTCGGTTTTCAGTGCACCGTCACCGCCGGCGTGGTCAGCGCCCTGGGCCGCTCGTTGCGCACCCGCTCGGGCCGGCTGATCGACAGCGTGATCCAGACCGACGCGGCGCTGAACCCGGGCAATTCCGGCGGGCCATTGGTGACCGCCGCCGGCGAGGTCGTTGGCATCAACACCGCGATCATCGGCATGGCGCAGGGCATCTGCTTTTCAATCTCGGCGGCGACGGTCGAGTTTGTCGCGGCACGGCTGATCCGCGAGGGGCGGGTGCGGCGCTGCTATATCGGAGTGGCCGGACAGAACGTACCGTTGCCGCGCCGCGTCGTGCGCTTTCACGACTTGCCGCGCGAGACCGCGGTGCGCATCCAGTCGACCGCCCCCGATGGCGCCGCCCGCGCCGCCGGACTGGTCAGCGGTGATATCATCGTTGCCGCCGACGGCATTCCGGTCGCCGATATCGACGAGTTGCATCGGCTGATGACCGAAGAGCGGGTCGGCAAGCCGGTGCCGTTCACCGTGCTGCGCCTGTCGCAAAGGCTCGAGGTGACAGTGACGCCGCGTGAAACCCCACCGCGCCCGGCGGGGTGATGCACTCCTGCTGAGCCCGGGATAACGCGCGAGGCACAGCACTTGCTCCATGGCCGGACCGGACCGGCCTGACCCGGCCACCCGAGGCGCGCCGCGACCTCGCCATGCTGACGGGACGCTGTCAGCATGGGTCGCGCATCATTGCCGTCGTAGACAGCAACACCAGGAGGAGGAATGGAGGACATCGCGATCAAGCTGGTCGCGAGCCCGCTGTTGATCGGCGCGGCGAGCCTGGTCGGCCGGCGCTGGGGCCAATCGGTCGCCGGTTGGCTGGTCGGCCTGCCGTTGACCTCGGGTCCGGTCGCCTTCTTTCTGGCGCTCGATTACGGCGCCGGTTTCGCAGTCCGCGCAGCCGCCGGGTCCTTGGCCGGGACCGCGGTGCAGGCGGGGTTCTGCCTTGCCTATGTCCGCGCCGCGCAAGTGTGCAATTGGCCGATCGCGTTGATGGCGGCAACGGTCGCCTTTGTTCTCGGCGGCGTTCTCTGTGAGATCACCGCGCCGCGGCTGGCGGTTTTGTTGCCGCTCGCCGTGACCGCGCTCGCCCTCGCCCTGCGCCTGCTGCCGCGCGCTGCCGCGCCGGCGAGGATTGCCATCGCGCCGCCAAAATGGGACGTGCCGGCGCGGATGATCGTCGCCGCCGGTCTGGTCGTCGGGCTGAGCAGCGCCGCACCGCTGATCGGGCCGCAGCTGGCCGGGTTGATCGCCACCTATCCAGTGTTCGCCTCGGTGCTGGCGGTCTTCGCGCATCGCCTCGAAGGCGAACCGGCAGCACGGCGCGTGCTGCAAGGATTGCTGATCGGGTTGTTCGGGTTTGCCGGATTTTTTGCGGTGCTGGCCGGCGCACTGCCGACCTTCGGCGTCACCGGAGCCTTCGCCTGTGCTGCGCTGACCGCGCTCGCGATCCAGGGATGTTCGCTATGGCTGATCCGCCGCCGCGGCATCGCGCTTTGCGCGCGGTAGCGCCGGCGGGCGAGGCGCGCTAAGTTTGTGCCATGCAGCAGATCCGCATCCGCGGTGCGCGGGAGCACAACCTCAAAAACATCGATGTCGATTTGCCGCGCGACAGCCTGGTGGTGATCACCGGGCTGTCGGGCTCGGGCAAGTCGTCGCTCGCCTTTGATACCATCTATGCCGAGGGCCAGCGCCGCTATGTCGAAAGCCTGTCGGCCTATGCAAGGCAGTTCCTCGAACTGATGCAAAAGCCCGAGGTCGAATCGATCGAGGGGCTGTCGCCGGCGATCTCGATCGAGCAAAAAACCACTTCCCGCAACCCGCGTTCGACGGTCGCGACCGTGACCGAGATCTATGACTACATGCTCCTCCTCTGGGCGCGGGTCGGGGTACCGTATTCGCCGGCGACCGGGTTGCCGATCGTCAGCCAGACCGTGTCGCAGATGGTCGACCGGCTCATGGCGTTACCCGAGGGAACCCGGCTCTATCTCTTGGCGCCGATCGTGCGCGGCCGTAAAGGCGAATACCGCAAGGAACTGGCCGATCTGCAAAAGCGCGGATTTCAGCGGGTCAAGATCGACGGCAAAATGCTCGAACTTGACGAGGTCCGCGCGCTCAACAAGAACCGCAAGCACGACATTTCGATTGTCGTCGACCGCATCGTCGTGTCGCCCGATCTCGGTAACCGTCTCGCCGATTCGTTCGAGACTGCACTCGACCTCGCCGACGGCATCGCGATCGCCGAAGGCGCCGATTCGGGCGAGGAGACGATCTTTTCGGCAAAATTCGCCTGTCCGGTGTCGGGATTTACCATCCCGGAGATCGAGCCGCGGCTGTTTTCGTTCAACAACCCGTTTGGCGCCTGCCCGGCCTGCGACGGGCTCGGCACCAAGCTCTATTTCGATCCCGCCCTCGTCGTGCATGACGAGGGCCGCAGCCTCGCCGAGGGTGCGGTCAGCCCGTGGTCGCATTCGTCGTCGCCCTATTACACGCAAACTCTGGAGAGTATCGCCAAGCACTTTCGCCAGAGCATGCACGCACCGTGGCGTGACCTGCCGGAAAAGATGCGGGGCACGATCCTGCACGGCTCGGCCGGCGAGCCGATCGCGGTGAGCTATGACGACGGGCTGCGCAAATATACCACCGATCGCGCCTTCGAGGGCGTGTTGCCGAATATGGAACGGCGGTTTCGCGAGACCGACAGCGCCTGGGTCAAAGAGGAATTGGGACGCTATCAGAGTGCGCGGACCTGTGAGGTCTGCCACGGCGACCGGCTCAAGCCCGAAGCTTTGGCGGTCAAGATCGCGGGCAAAAACATCAGCGAGGTGGCGCGGCTGTCGATCGCCGACGCGCTGGCGTGGTTCACCGGCATCGACGCCGAACTGACCCCGAGCCAGCGCGAGATCGCTCAGCGCATCCTGCGCGAGATCAACGAGCGCCTCGGGTTTCTGCAGAATGTCGGGCTTGAATACCTGACCTTGTCGCGCGCCTCCGGGACGTTGTCGGGCGGCGAGAGCCAGCGCATTCGGCTCGCCTCGCAGATCGGATCGGGGCTGACCGGCGTGCTGTATGTCCTCGACGAGCCGTCGATCGGGTTGCACCAGCGTGACAACGGCCGGCTGCTCGCGACCTTGAAACGGCTGCGCGACCTCGGCAATACCGTCATCGTCGTCGAGCACGATGAGGAGGCGGTCCGCACCGCCGATTGGGTCGTCGATATGGGACCGGGTGCCGGGGTTCATGGCGGCCATGTCGTCGCCGAGGGCACGCCGGAAGCCATCATGGCCAACCCGGCGAGCCTGACCGGGCAGTACCTCGTCGGCATGCGCCAGATCCCGGTGCCGGCGGTGAGGCGATCGGGTCATGCGGGGCAGATCCTGCGCATCGTCGGCGCGCGCGGCAACAATCTGAAGGAAATCACCGCCGAGATCCCGCTCGGCACGTTCTGCGTCGTGACCGGCGTGTCGGGTGGCGGCAAATCGACCCTGATCATCGAAACCCTGTACAAGGCGCTCGCCAAGCGCCTCAACAACGCGCGCGAGCAGCCCGCCCCGCACGACCGCCTCGAAGGGGTCGAATTCCTCGACAAGATCGTCGACATCGATCAGTCGCCGATCGGCCGCACGCCGCGCTCGAACCCGGCCACCTATACCGGCTGCTTCACCCCGATCCGCGACTGGTATGCCGGTCTGCCCGAGGCCAAGTCGCGCGGCTATCTGCCCGGCCGGTTCTCGTTCAACGTCAAGGGCGGGCGCTGCGAGGCCTGCCAGGGCGATGGCGTGATCAAGATCGAGATGCACTTTCTGCCTGACGTCTATGTCCAGTGCGACGTCTGCAAGGGGCGGCGCTACAACCGCGAGACCCTCGAAGTAACGTTTCGCGGCAAGAGCATCGCCGACGTGCTCGATATGACCGTCGATGAGGGTGTCGAATTCTTTCGCGCGGTGCCGTCGATCCGTGACAAGCTCTTGACCTTGCAGCAGGTCGGGCTCGGCTACATTCATGTCGGCCAGCCGGCGACGACGCTCTCGGGCGGCGAGGCGCAGCGTGTCAAGCTCGCCAAGGAACTGTCGCGGCGCGCCACCGGCCGCACCCTCTACATCCTCGACGAGCCGACCACCGGCCTGCATTTCGACGATATCCGCAAATTGCTCGAAGTGCTGCACGCCCTGGTCGAGACCGGCAACACGGTGCTGGTCATCGAGCACAATCTCGAAGTCATCAAGACGGCGGATTGGGTGATCGATCTCGGCCCCGAGGGCGGCGATGCCGGCGGCCATATCGTCGCCACCGGCACCCCCGAAGATATCGTGACGAGCGGCCAAAGCTATACCGGCGATTATCTGCGACCCTACCTCGCCCACCGCCCGGCACCGCGGCGGAAGCGGGCCGGATAGGGCGGAGCCGGGTGGGGTGATGTCAAAGCTTTTTGATATCTTCTCGATATCGGCAATAACCGCAGCGATCGGCTATATTTTTGGAACCTTACAGAGTGTGCTGCTCGAAAATTTTCGTCGCCACCAGAACGAAAAGCTCGAAGCATTCAAGGTCGAGCAGTCGATAAAAATCGAACGTGATAAAATACTTAGCTCGCGAAGAGACCATGCCCCTCCTATACTACTATCGCCCTTTACAAGTAACCCTTGACGCATTTACCCAACGATTTCAATTAGTAGTCAATGATCTCGGTGAAAATTACGGATACGAGCGACAGGAGATAATAGCCCATTTCTCATATGAATTTGCATGTCTTTGTTTTTGGCTGGAGAGACCCGCATACGATCCTGACCTTGTGGATCAAGCGTTATCAGCTACACATACTCAGGCGCTTCGAGATGCGCTGACGTTGATAACTAAAATTCCGACGTATGAACAAAAAAAAGTTGCCGAAAGAATGGGATGCAGTGAACGTTCTATGCCACTGCCATTAGACTCTTTCAGCAAGATGGCAACAGCGATTTTAGATGTGAAAACAATAAATGATGTTTCTTCGTTAGAAATATTCAACCCATTGATAAAGAATCTCCTTGATGAGATCCACTCAGGCGAAATTAAAGCAGACGTTAGCCTCAAAATGCCCTCAGTACACTTAATTGGATGGCGGAAAAATGTTCTACCCGAGCAATGGGCTCGGCGGTGCCTTCTTACATCAAAGAGTTCCTCAATTGTCAGACTGCCATGGCAGGTTCACCGGCGACTGCGGGCAGGGTTCTGGGCAACAACGATGCTCCACGGCAGGATTTCACTTGAGCTGGTTTGCCGCGTCGGTTTCCGCTGGATCTTAGGCTCGAAAGCTTGTCAGCAACTGCTCGCCGCACGCGAGCGCATTGAGGTCGCCTCGCCCAACAGCACGATCCGCGCGACGCTGCGGCACGGCCTCTTTTCTGACGACGACGCACCCCGCATGGGATCTCGGTCATGCGCGGGTCACAACCCAGGCAGCAGAAAAATTCCGGCATATCTGTGGCGCCGCTCGCCCCGCACACGTAGGATGCGGCCCTGCAGACGCCTGATCTGAAACCTGTTGCGGAGGAGCAAAGGAGCCCGCCATGCCAGAAAAGCTGATCTCCGGCGACAACCATATCGACCTGACCTATCTGCCGCCCGACCTGTGGTCGTCGGAAGCGCCCAAAAAATGGAACCTGTTGGCGCCGCGCGTCGAGGAGCTGGATGACGGGCTGCACTGGTTTGTCGAGGCCCAGGACAAAGGCATGTGGAACGGCGTCGGCCCGGGCTTCCTGCCCTACCAAAAGGGGATGTTCAACCATATCGACGAGATGAAAGATCTCGGCTTCGAGTGGAGTTCCCGGCCTGGCGCCAAGCCGCGGCCGACCACCCCCGAATTGCGCCTCGCCGATCTCGATCGCGACGGCCAGGATGCCGAGATCATCTATGGCTGCCTGATGATCAACGATCTGATCACCGACGCGCCGCTGCGCGCCTGGGCCGACAAGATCTATAACGACTGGGTGGCCGATTTTGCCAAGCGGTCCGATCCCAACCGCGTCTATCCGCTGGCGATCATCCCCAATACCGATCCGGCCGAGGCGGCGGCCGAAGTGCGGCGTTGCGCCAAGATGGGGCTGCGCGGCGGCGATCTCGCGTTCAAGCGGATGACCCCGCCGCTGTACACCGACCTGTGGTTTCCGCTGTGGGAGGCGGCGGCCGAGTGCCGGTTCCCGATCTCGTTCCATTCGACCGGGTTCAAGGCGTTGCGGGCACCCGACGATGCCGAGCAGGAGCGCAAATATTTCACCCAGTGGCGGCTGGTGCGCTCGGCCCTGTTCCAGCTCGACACGATGGAAGTGCTGGTGTCGTTGCTCGCCTCGGGCGCCTGCGAGAAATACCCCGACTTCAACTTTGTTCTCGGCGAATCGGGCGTCACCTGGCTGCCCTATGTGTTCGATCGGCTCGACACCGAATATGCCGACCGCGCCAAGAGCCTGAATTTCAAGCTGAAGCCGAGCGACTATTTCCGCCGCCAGGGTTATGTCACCTATCAGCAGGATCAGTTCCTCGAACCAATCATCCCGCTGATCGGCGAAGACAACATCATCTGGGGCGCCGACTACCCGCATCCCGATTGCATCTGGCCGGGCTCGCGCGCGACCCTCGACCGCAACATGGCCGGGATCTCGCCCGCGGTGCGCCGCAAGATCACGAGCGAAAACGTGACTCGGCTCTATCAGTTGCACCAATAATCGCAGCCGGGGTAAAGCCGGGCTGCGCCGATCGGGTCCTGGCCGAGTAACAGGTCCCGATCGCGGGGCCGCCAGGCGGATCAGCCGGCGCGGAGTTTCCGCGCCGCCAACTTCACCGCTTCGATGATCTGCGGATAGGCGCCGCAGCGGCACAGATTGCCCGACAGGTAGTGACGGATCTGGTCGTCGCCGGGATCCGGGTAATCAGCCAGCAGCCGGGTTGTCATCAGCACGAAGCCGGGCGTGCAAAAGCCGCACTGGAAGGCGCCCGCCTCGATGAAGGCTTCCTGCACCGGATGCAACGCGTCGCCATCAGCAAGCCCCTCGACGGTGACCAGTTCGGCGCCGTCGGCGAATACCGCGAGGTAGAGACAGCCGGACACCGCCAGGCTGTCGACCAGCACGGTGCAGCAGCCGCACAGCCCCTGACCGCAGCTTTCCCGCGCGCCGCCAAGCGCGAAACGGTCGCGCAACACCTCGACGAGCGTCTCGTGCGGCGCCACCACGCACTCGGCAGCCACTCCGTTCAGCGTGAAACGGATCGTCCGCGGCGCCACGCTGACCATTCCGCGCATCACTCCTCCGGCAACGGGTCGCCCTTCGCCCGGCGCAGCGCGCGATAGACCGCCTCGGCGGTGATCGGCAATTCTGTCAGACGCACCCCGACGGCATCGTGGATCGCGTTGGCAATTGCCGGCGACACGCCGAAGGTGCCGGTTTCGCCGACGCCCTTCGCGCCATAGGGTCCGGATTTCTGGCGCGCGGCCACGGTCTCGCCGGCCAAGACCTCGGGCATGTCACGGATGCCGGGGATTTTGTAGTCGGCAAGCGACGGGTTGCAGAGCTGCCCGTCGGCAAATACCATCTCCTCGCTCAGCGTAAAGCCCAGCTGCATGATCGCCGCGCCAGTCAGTTGCGTCTCGACGATGCGCGGGTTGATTGGCGTACCGGCGTCGGCGACATTGATCAGACGTAGCACGCGCACCTGGCCGGTTTCGGTATCGATCTCGACCTCGGCGCCGCTGCCGCCCATCATCCAATAGGGTGTGGCGTTCGGCGTCAAACCGGTCGCCTGGTCGGGCGGTGCGTAATCCGGCACAAAACTTCCCGAACCGACGATCGTGCCGGCCTGCATCCCGTATTTGCGGCGGAAGAGCTCGGCGATCGGCAGGTTGCTGCCGTCCGGGAGACCGGTCTCGGCGGCCATCGCGGCGAGCTTGGCGTTGACCTCCTCGGCGGCACGGCGCACCGCATGGCCCATGTGAAAGGTCGAGCGCGAGCCCAAGGTTCCCATGTCGTAAGGCGTCACATCGGTATCAGGGGTCACGACGCGCACCGCCTCTGCCGCGATGCCGAGCGCCTCGGCGGCGATCTGCGCCAGCGCCGTTGTCGATCCCTGGCCCATATCGACGGTGCCGCAATAAAGCGTGGCACTGCCATCGGCGGCGACGGCGATGGTGGCGACCGAAGTCGTCGGCGAAATGCTGGCCTTCAATCCGATCGCAACGCCGCGGCCGCGCCTCAGCGTGCCGGTGCCGCGGTCGAATGGCTGCCCCCAGCCGATCCGCTGGACGAGGCGGTCGAGCACCGCGACGGTCGCGGTGTCCTCGAGCATGGTGCCAGTCGCTTGCGGCAGCCCGTCCTTGAGCAGGTTCCGGCGACGGAACTCGACCGGATCGAGACCCAATTCGCGGGCGATGAGATCGGTGTGGCTCTCATAGGCCCAGACGAGTTGCGGGATGCCGAAACCGCGCAACGCGCCGGCAGTCGGGCGGTTCGTGTAAGTCTCACAGGAATCGATCGAGACATTGGCAATATCGTAAGGCCCGGCGGCCGAGAACCCGGATTTCTGCGCGACGCGGGGGCCGATATCGGCATAGGCGCCGCCATTGTAGATCACCTCGCAACGCCGCGCGGTGATCCGTCCGTCTTTGGTGACCGCACTCTTGATGCGAAAGGTCGAGCCGTGTTTGGAGATTGTAAAGAACTGCTCCTCCATCGTCAGGGCGATCTTGACCGGCCGGCGCGCGAGCAGCGACAGCGCCACCGCCAGCGCCTCGATCTTGACATAGACCTTGGCGCCGAACCCGCCGCCCAGGAACGCGGTGCGCACCCGCACCCGGTTCTCCGGCAATCCGAGAAGCCGCGCGATCTCGACCCGCACCGAAGACGGGGTCTGAGTCGAGCTGTGCACCGTGACGCCGGCCGGGGTCGCCTCGGCGATCGCGCAATGCGGCTCGAGTGGCGTGTGCATCTGCTGCGGCGTGCGGAACACATGCTCAAAGACGTGGTCGGCCTCGGCAAAGGCCCGGTCGACATCGCCGCGCCGCAGATGGTAATCGAGCGCCACATTGGTGTCGCGCTTGCCGGCAAGATGTTTCAAATCGGCGAACATGCCGGCCGGCTTCAGCGCGTCGTGCACAAAAGTCGTAGCCGTCAGGGCCTCGACTTCATCGAGAACCGCCGGCAGCTCCTCGTAATCGATCGAGACTTCCTGGGCCGCCGCTTCGGCGATCCTGGGATCTTCGGCCAGCACGACGGCAACCGGTTCACCGGCAAAGCGTATTTTGCCAAGCGCCAGGATCGGCTGATCGTGAAAGGCCGGACCGAAATACGGGTCCGGGATGACCCGCAGGATGTCCTCTCCGGTGATGACGGCATGGACGCCAGGGGTCGCTTGCGCGGTGCTCGTATCGATGTGACGGATGCGGCCGTGCGGCACCGTGCTGCGGGCGATCTTCGCCCACAGCATGCCGGGCAGGCGCAGATTGTGGATGTATTCAGCGCGGCCCGTGACCTTCGCGCGCGCCTCGACCCGCGGCAGCGAGCGGCCGATCTGACCGGAGGAAATGGGCCTGCTATCGCTCATAAAGCAAGTGCCTTTTGCAGCGCGCGGCGCAGATGCACCTCGACCAGCACCCGCTTGTACGCGGCCGAACCGTGCTGATCGCCGATCACCGGCGCCTCGGCGGCGGCGCATCTCCCGGCCTCGCGCAGTAGCGCATCATCAATCCGCCGGCCCGCCAGCAAAGCCTCGGTCTGTTTCAGGCGCATCGGGATTTCGGTTGCGGCGCCGATTGCAATCCTTACCTCGGCGGCGCCAATCGACGCGGCGATGCCGAGCGCCGGCCAATCATCGGCGGTGCGCGCGGTGATCTTGGCATAGGCGGTACGGCGTCCAGTCTGCGGCGGGATGTGCAATGCCACGATCAGCTCGTCATTGCCGAGCACCGTTGCCATATAGCCAGTGATCAGCTCTTCGACCGGGATGTCGCGCTCGCCGCCGGGGCCCGCCGCCCGCACCGACGCGCCCAGGGCAATCAACAGCGGCGGCAGATCCATGTGCGGATCGCCGTGCGCGAGATTGCCACCGACGGTCGCGACATTGCGCACGCGGATATTGGAATGGGTCAACAGCGCGTCGGCGACGACCGGCGCCACCTCCCGCACCAAGACCGAGCGCTCGGTCTGGGTCAGCCGCACCATCGCGCCGATGATGAGCCCGCCATCAGCAGCAGCGGAGATTTTGGTGAGCGCCGGTCCGAGCGCCCGCAGGCTCACCAGACGCCGCGGCTGGTAGAGCCCGGTCTTGATCATCAGGATCAGCGCGGTGCCGCCGGCGATCGGCCGCACAGCCGGATCATCGGGATCGAGCAAACCCAGCGCCTCGCCGAGCGAAGATGGCTCGACCAGTTCAAACGCGGTCATCTATGGCGCACCCAATTTGAGACAGTGGTCTCGCGAGCGGTGGGCGGTTCCAGTCTCAAGCGGCGCACCACAACAATATACCACCGGAATATAATCCATGCTTCAGTCCGAAGGTGATCGGGTCAGGGACGTCCTGCGGTTGCAGATCGAGCGCTGCAGCGCGTCGATGGCGTTGCGGTCCTTGGCCGCGACGATCGCCAGCAGGTTCTGCAAGGTGAACGACGTGATCGGGGCGGGATCGCCGAAATACTCGTACTGGACGGCGCCATCCTGCAGATCGAGCGTACGCGTCAGGACCGAAAGGACCTGTCGGCGAGCACGCCGGCGATGCTGACGGTTGTCCGCCGGGTGTCGGCATCGATGCCGAATGTCTCTAACGGGTTGGAGATCAGCGCCGCAAGGGGCGTCAGAGCCACGGCGGTTTGGCGGATCATCCGCCGCGCCCCGTCGAGGCCGCGGGCACATTGCGGCTCCAGGCGCCGGGTCTGACTGGGTGGCCCGCCGGATGTACGACCGGGCGCGGCCGCTTGATGCTTCCGGGCAATGCCGCCGCGCTCGTCTCGGCTGAACGGACCGGTCATGCGCCCGGAATTGGCGATCGCGGGCCGCCGTTTGTTATTGGCAACTCAGCCAGAGAGATCAGCCTATGCCGGCCCCTATCATTGTGACGATATCTCACCAGCTGGGCCGTGATGAGGCAAAGCGCCGCCTCGATAACGGCCTCGGGTATATCCGCGGGCAGTTGGCGTCTCTGGTCAGCTCGATACAGTACGAGTGGACCGGCTATCGGCTCGATTTCAGTCTGGCGGCGATGCGGCAAGGCATAAAGGGGCACATCGATGTGGAAGACCGTATGGTGCGCATCGAGCTCGGCCTGCCGCTGTTCCTTGCCATGCTCTCCAGACTGATCATCGGCCGGATTCGCAGCGAGGGCTCGCTGTTGCTCGGCAAGCCCGACGAATAAAAGATGATATTTGCCGCGTTTTGCTGATCGAGGCGAAACCGGGACCGCCCTCGGCCGCCCCGGTTGAGCCTGCCGCCGGCCCGACCGCAATGCGGTAGCGCCGCGCGCCGCCGGCCGGTAGATTTCGTCGAGCGTAGTCAACAAGGGGAATGAGGAAATGGCTATCGGCGCAGAATTGCTGACCGGCGCGCTCGCCGGCATCGCGTTTGTCGGCTGCAACATGATGCGTGCGCGACCGGCGCATGCCGCGCAAGGGACGGCGCAGCCGGGCCGGCGTCGCGAGGTCGTCGTCAACGGCAAGCGGGTCAAGACCGTCGACATCCACGCCCATACCATCGTCCCCGAGGCGGCGGCGGTGATCAACCACCCGCTCGAAGCGCCCGGACTCCTGTGGTCGAACCTCGCCGACCGCATCGCCGAGATGGACGTTGAGGGGATCGACATCGAGGCGCTCAGCATCAACCCCTATTGGTATCGGGCCGAGCGCGATGCCGCCGCCGAGTTGATCAAGATCCAGAACGAAAAACTCGCCGAATTCTGCGCCGCGACACCCGATCGCTTTGTCGCCTTTGCAACTGTCGCGTTGCAGCATCCGCAGCTTGCGGTCGAGCAGCTCGAATACGCGATCAAGAGGCTGGGGCTGCGCGGTCTGTCGATTGGCGGCAGCGTCGCCGGTCAGGAATTGGCCGACCCGAAATTCCACCCGGTCTGGGCCAAGGCCGAAGAACTTGGCATCCTGATCTTTATGCATCCGCTCGGCACCAGGGAATTGGAGCCGAGCGGTCGGCTCGGCGGCAGCGGCCTCTTGACTAATACGATCGGCAACCCGCTCGAAACCACGATCGCGCTGTCGCATCTGATCTTTGAGGGCACGCTCGACCGCTTCCCGGGACTGAAGATCTGTGCCGCGCATGGCGGCGGCTTTCTGCCGTCCTACGCCAACCGTTCGGATGCGGTGATCACCACCTTCCCGAACCGGGTCGGCCCATTGCCCAAGAAAAAGCCGACCCAATACCTGAAGGACGGTCAGCTGTTCTTCGACTCGATCATGTTTACCGGCGAGGGGCTGCGCCATCTGATCGCCGAAACCGGGGTCAACCAGGTCGTGATCGGCACCGACTATCCGTTCCCGTGGAACAAGGTGCCGGTCGATCACATCCTGTCGACGCCCGGCTTGAGCGATGACGACAAGATCGCGATCCTCGGCGGCACCGCCGCCAGGCTCCTCGCCATCAATTGAACTCGCCCTCAATTGAAACTGAGCGCTTCCGTCATCGCAGGACAAAGAATTCCCGTTTGACCGGGAATTCTTCCGATTTTTCGGCAAGCAAAAATTCCAGTCCTCCAACCACGCTGGTACGCCACCCCGGGAGCGGCTGCATCCCCGCGGCGCGGTAACCGGCGGCGAGCCCGCTGACAGTCGCGATCGCCAGAGTTGCCGCGCGGCGCGGTTGCCGATATTGGGCGGTGCGACCGCCCGATCCGCCCGCCGCAATCTTGAACCTCGCCTTGCCGCAGGAACGAAAATTTAACCGAGGAGCGGAGATTATCCGGCATGGCTGGCCGGCGCTGTTGCCGGCAATCATGTTCCTGGCTCGGAACTGCACAAGTAGGGGGACGGCAGTGAAGCTTCGCTATCTTTCAACCATTGGCGGGCTGTTCGTCGCCGGCATTCTGCTGGCGCAATCGGCGGTCGGCGAAGCGGCGCAGACCGCGCCGCCGGTCAACCCCGCGATCAGCGCCGAGGCGAGTGCCGCGTTGCTGCGGATGGGACAGACCCTGAGCGCAAAGCAATTTTCATTTCAGGCGCAGACGGTTCGTGTCTATTCCGATCAGGGCGGCGACTTTCTTCACATTTTCCATACGGTAAAAGTGGTCGCCGACCGGCCCAATCGGATGCTCGCCGAATCGACGGGCGACGACGGCTCAACAAAAATCATGTTTGACGGCAAGAACGCCTATGTCTATTCGCCACGGCATAACCAATATGCCGAAATTGCGGTGCCGGCCGGGACGGTCGAAGGCATGTTGAAAGAGGCGATCGGCCGCCTCGGTGTCGATTTCCCGCTTGCCGATTTTCTGAGTTCGGCGCCGAACAAGGCGTTTCTGACCGGTGTCACCTCGGGCCGCGTCGTTGATACCGTAACGATCGATGGTGCCCCCTATCTCCATTTGTTCTTTATCCAGCCGCCCGGGATCGAACTCGAACTGTGGCTGTCAAAGAACCAGCAATCGCTGCCAGCCCGGCTGATTGTGACCTATCTCAACTTGCCTGGGCAGCCGAACTTTATTGCGCTGTTCTCGGACTGGAATTTTGATAGCCACCCCGCCGCAGCTGATTTTACTTTTCAGCCGCCGGCGAGCGCGCAGAAAGTGGTGCTGAGACCGGCCGAAGCAACGCTGTCATCGGCAACGGTACCGGCCGCGGACCCGAAAGGTGCGAAGTGATGCACAGAGTTCCGACAATCGCACTCGGCGTCCTGTTGGCGGGTGCGCTCGCGGCGCCAAACGCATTTGGCTGGGGCGCCTATCGTGGCGGGGGCGGCGCCTATTATCACGGTTCCTACGGTGGTTCGTTCTCGCGCGGCGGCGGGTCGTGGAGCGCCTCGACCGCGCGCGGCGGCACCGCCTCGGGTGGCGGCGGGTCGTGGAGCGCCACCGGTTACCGTGGCGGCACTGCTTCGGGCGGCGGCGGGTCGTGGAGTGCCACCGGCTACCGCGGCGGTACCGCTTCGGGCGGCGGCGGTACCTGGAACGCGCACGGCGCCTATGGCGGCACCGCTTACGGTTATCACGGCGGTTACTACGGCGGGACCGCTTATGGCTATCACGGCGGCGTCTATTATGGCGGGACGACGGTGGTCACCCCGGGCTATGCCGGATACGGTGCGGCGGCCGCGGCGGGTGTCGTGGCCGGTGCCGCCGCGACCTCGGCCGCCTACGGCGCCGCCAGCACCAATTACTACCCGCCGCCGTATTACTATCCGTCGCCATGGTAAAGGTGCAGCGGACCGAGCAGGACTGCCGCAATCACAGGACTGCCGCAATCAAAGGGATGGGATGAGAAAATCAGGGACCGTGGGATCGGGCTGCGGTCGCCTGAAAAAGGGCAACCTCTCGCCCGAGCGGTTTGTCGAGCTTCGCCGCGTCGGGTTGCGCGGATCGGTATCGGCGCTGGACATCCGACCGCTTGCGCGCGACCCTCGTAGCGGTTGGCCGGCCCGCCGATCCGGCGGAACCCGCCCGGACAGCCTCGGGCCAATTAAGCAGGGAGGAGCAAGCGATGATCCAGACCAGCGGGATCGACCACATCGTATTGCACTGCAAGGACGTGGCACGCTCGAAACGGTTTTACACCGACGTCCTCGGCATGACGGTGTATCGCGATGACGGGCGCCACGTCTTTATGCATGCTGGCGCGCAGGGTGTTGCGCTGTTCGAAAGCGCGGATGCGGCACCGTTTGCCGCCGGCACCGACATGAACCATCTGGCGCTCAGCGTCGCCGACGGCACCTATCAGAGCTTGAAGGCGGAACTGGAGCGTCATGGCGTGGCGGTCAGCGGCCGGCCGGGCGAAGACCATTGCATCTATTTTAGTGATCCCGACGGCCACCGCCTGCAGCTGATGTTCAGGCGCTAAGACGATCACCTCACCAGCCGAGCTGGGTGCGCAGCTCGGCAACGGCCGCGAGCTGGCGGTCATGCGCGCCGGTAAAGCGCACGATCAGATCGGTGACGCCGGCATCGGCGTAGCCTCGCAACCAGGTTGCAGCCGCTGCCGGCGGCCCGCCAAAGCAAGCCTGCCGCTTGCGCATCACTGCCGCCGGCTGGCCATAATAGCTTTCGAGGAAGGCGTCGATCTGCCGTCCGGCGCGCGGCGCATCGTCATCGAGCGCCAAGGTCACATAATTGGCCGCGGCGAACGCTCCCGGGTCGCGCCCGATCTCGCGGAGGATTTGCTGCACTTCCCGCCATTGTTCGGTCCAGCGCGCGAGATCGGGCTCGTTGGCAAACCAGCCATCGAAATGCCTGGCGGCGCGTTCGAACGCGGCGCGTACCGAACCTGCCAGCCAGATCGGCGGTCCGCCCGGACGATGCGGTGTCGGCCCCAGCACGCCTGCTCTGACCGGCCAGCGTCCCTCCCAGTCGACCGGCTGGCCGGTCCACAGCGCGCGGACGAGCCGCAATCCTTCCATCATGCGGCCGACGCGGCCCTCGAACGGCACGCCGGCCGCGGCGAATTCGTCGCGGATATTGGCGACGTCGCTGGCGATGCCGGCGCCGAGCACGAGCCGGCCCTCGCTGATACGGTCGAGTGTCGCGAGCTGATGCGCCAGCACCACCGGATTGCGCAGCGCCGGCAGAAAGACGGCGGTGCCGACCGAGACCTTGCGGGTGCGTGCGGCAACCGCCGCGAGCAGGGTCAACGGATCGTGGCGCGGCCGCGCCAGCAGCGAGTCGCCGACCCAGATTGCGTCAAACCCCAGCGCCTCCGCCCGCTCGGCCAGCGCCAGCAGCGGGCCGGTCTCGGGCCGGCCTTGCATGACCGCTTCGCGGGTTGGCAGCAGATATCCGATGCGAGGCGCCAGTTGCCGTCTCCTGGTTGAGCGGGCCCAATCGTGCGCACGGCCTAGGCTCGCCCGACGCCTTGGTCATCCGCCGGAAATCCTGAGTCCCGCGATTGCGCGAAATCTGGAGGCCTCGGACCCTTCTGGGCGATGCGCTGTCCCTCTGCTCGCCCCCGATCGGCCGCGCGCCCCGCTCAGCAGTCGTCGTCCCGGCCGAGAAATTCGATGACGCGATCCATCACCTGTCTTTTTGGATAGATCGACGCTAATGCGCGCGCCCGGGTCAATGGATCGCTGGCAAAAAAGCGTTCATACAGCACCTGGCGGCTGCCAAAGGCGTTGCCGGCGAGATCCCAGGCGAGGCGGAACAGTTTGACGCGGTCCTCGGCCGGCGTCGTATCGGTCGCCAGATATTGCTCGATGTCAGCCCGCAGCGGACCTTTGAAGTCCGCCTCGCTCGGGGTCAGCATAAAACTGCTCGAGCCTAGGAGTTGCAGGATCTCGATCATCCGCGGGTAGGCATTCATAAACAGATTGCGCGGGCTTTCCGCCATCAGCGGGTCGGGGCACATGACCCCCCACTCGTCGAGTTTGGCGTCGGCTTCGGCGGCGCGGATGCAGGCGCGGGTCAGCTGCGTCGTCAACATCAACTCGCCGATGCGCTCCTCGACATGCGGCAAATGGCTGTTGCCCAGGGTCTGAGTCATCAGCAACGCGGTGCCGAGCACGAATTCGCACTTGGCGAGGTTCTTGGCCGCCCCCTGGTGTGCCGAATGGACCGAGGAATGCGTCGCCTGCGCCGTGGTGTTGAGCCGGTCGACATCGCCGAGCAAAAACACCCGCTCCCACGGCACCTTCACATCGTCGAAAAAGACGATGCAGTCCATCTCTTCAAATCGCGAGCCGAGCGGCTGGTCGAAATGCGAGCGGCCCTGGTCAAAGCTGTCGCGGCACTGGAATTTGAGGCCCGGGGTGCCGCACGGGATCGCAAAGCTCAGCGCGAACGGGCTGTGGCTCTCGGTGTGACGGCCCATGCGCGGCGAATAGACTCCGATCTCGTCGGCGAGCGGACCCAAGGTCGCGAGGATGCGCGCGCCGCGGACGACGATCCCGGCATCGGTCTCGCGCACGACTTCGAGGGCCGTCCCTTCCTGTAGGTTGAATGCGCCCGAAGCGGTGCGGCTGCGCTGCAGGTTGATCAGCGAATGGGTCAGGGTCAGGTCGTTCTCGCGAATGTATTCGTAATATCGAAATATGTTCTCGCCGAATTCCGGGCGCCCCTGCGCGAAGAACTCGGCGGCACCTGCCCAAGCAGCATAGGTCACGTTCATAAAGTCGGGCGAGCGGCCCATCATGCCGCAGGTCGCCCGCGCCCAGTTCAGCATCATTGCGCTGCGGCGTTCGAGGTCGTCGCGGGTGCGCGGGATGATGAACGACAGCCCCACACGCTGACCCGAACTCGGGCTGACATAGGTCATCGCATCGCGCCATTTCGGGTCGCACTGCATGTCATAGAGCGCGGCGATCGCCCGCGCCCCGCCTTTGAGCCCGGGATGGCTGGTCACGTCGCGCACCCGCTCGCCGGCGAGCCAGACCTCGCGCTCCTGTTCGCGCAGCCCCGCCAGGTATTCTCTCCCGCTGCGCACGCCCATCGCATCACTCCCAGCCAGCGAACCCGGCCGCGAGCGTACGACAATGCGGTTTTCGAGGCTAGCGGCGGCAGGTCTGTTCCGGGAAATCATCACCCGGGCGGGTCGACAGCGCCCTTCGGCTGTTGCAGGATGCGGCGGAAATCAACCCAGGGGAAGGAAACCCGCAATGCCCGAGACACCGACTTTTGGCCGTTATGCCGAAATTCCGTATGACCAGATGACGCCGGAGCAGCAGGAAGGCTATCGCACGCTGATCGAGACCCGCGGCCGGTTGCCGGGGCCGAACAAGATCTATGTCCACAACCCCAAGCTGGCCAAGGTGATGGGGCCGCTCGGCGCCTATTTCCGCACCGGCTATTCGCTCAGCGAGCGCGAGCGCGAGATCGCCGTCGTCATCACCAACAGCAAGTTCCATTCAGCCTATCCGACCAACGCGCATGAGCGCGCCGGCAAAGCCGCCGGGCTCCCGGCCGACAAGGTCGAGGCGCTGCTGTCCGGATTGCCGACCTCGTTTGACGACAAGCGCGAGCAGGTGATCTACGAGATGGCGAAATGCCTGACCGAATCGCGCTGGGTGGCAAAGGGGCTCTATGACCGCGCGGTCGAGGCATTGGGCCATGAGGGGATCACCGACGTGATCTGCCTGATGGGCTTTTATTCCAGCGTGTCGATGACGCTCGCCTTTTACGACGTCCCCGCCGGCGCCGAAGGCCTCGCCCGCTGAGCGGGGCGATCGACCGCTGCTCTGACCACCGTCACTCCTGGGGAGGAATATCAACATGCCCGAGACGCCGACCTTTGGCCGTTTTGCCGAAATTCCCTACGATCGCATGACCCCCGAGCAGCAGGAGGGCTACCGCGCCATCGTTGCGGCCCGTGGCCCGCTCGGCGGCCCGAACAAGATCTGGGCGCACACCCCGAAGCTCGCCAAAGTGGTCGGGCCGTTCGGCGGCTATTTCCGCACCGGCTATTCGCTCAGCGAGCGCGAACGCGAAATCGCCGTCGTCATCATCAACAGCAAGTGGCGCTCGGTTTATCCGACCGCCGCGCATGAGCGCGCGGCCAAAGCCGCCGGGCTGCCGGCCGAAAAGGTCGAGGCGATGCTGTCCGGGCTGCCGACCTCATTCGACGACAGGCGCGAGCAGATCGTCTACGAAATCGCGACCTGTCTCTCCAATGCGCGCTGGGTATCGAAAGGATTGTACGACCGCGCGGTCGAGGCGCTGGGGCACGAAGGCATCACCGATGTGATCTGCCTGATGGGCCATTATACCAGCGTCTCGATGACATTGGCCTTTTACGATGTCCCCGACGGCGCGCCGGGCCTCAAGCGCTGAGCGTCGAGCAGCAACGGGAGCGGCTATCGCCGGCCGCTCTCTCGAATCCGTTTTGCCGCGTCTCCCGGATGCATTTTGCCGCGATTGACGGTGTCTTGAACGCCGCAGCAGCGGCTCCCAGAAGTTCGCCTATCCCGGTTCCGCGGCGAGCGGTTTGGCCCGCGCGAGCTTGTTCCCGGTGAGTGCAGCGTCGAGTTCCTCGATCGTGCGGCCGCGGGTTTCGAACCCGATCAACAGATAGGCGGCGATCGCGAGCAGATACCACACCGCGAAATAGTTGAAGCCCGACACGATGCCGGCAACGGTCGCCTTCGGGCTGACATAGTTCGACGCCCCGATAATGACGGCGAGCCCGGCCGGGCCGATGAACTTGCCGAGGTTCGACATCCCATAGACAAGACCATAGCCGCTGGCGCGCAGCGGCGCCGGCCACATCTCGGCCATATAGGGATAGCTGATCGCCGAATTGCCATTGCCGAATAAGCCCTGGACCAGCAACAGGACAAAGAACATCGGCACTGCACCAAGATAGACGGCGTGCAGGTAGCCGGCCAGCGAGGTCGCCACCGCCGCCAACAGGCAGCACAGCGCGCCGGCCGGCCGCCGCCCGATCAGATCGGTGATCCACGAGCCGAAGCCGCGCCCGGCAATCTGAACGAGACTGATCCAGATCACCAGAAACGAAGCCTCGGCCGGGGTGGTCCGCAATATCAGCACGAGCAGGGTGACCATCCACAGCCCAAGCCCGACCGCACCCGTCTGGCTCAACCCGACCAGCGCGCCGGCGGCGATGCTGCGCGGGTATCGGAACAATTCGAGCCACGATGATTTGCGCGCTACCGGCGGCAGCGCCGGCAGCACGATCCGCTCAACCGGGATCTGCAAGGCCCAGGCGAGCGAATGCCGCGCCTCGTCGATACGGCCGCGGCTGATCAGCCAGCGCGGCGATTCCGGGACCCAGACGCGCACCAGAAAAGCCAGCAGCGCCGGCACCAGACCAAGGGCGAAAAGCCCTCGCCAGCCGACGATCGGGCTCAGAAAGGCGGCAAAGCTCGCGGCCAGCAATCCGCCGCCCGGCACCAGTGCAATCGACAGCCCGCTGATCCAGCCGCGCTTTGCGGCCGGCACGAATTCCTGCAGCAGCGGCATATCGACCGCGGCGACGCCGACCACCCCGAACCCGACGATGAACCGCATCACCGCCAGGTACACCCAGCCACGCTCAGGTGTCAGCGCCATCGCGCCGGTAGCGAGCGAAAACATCAGGATCGTGATGATGAACACCTTGCGGCGGCCGATCTTGTCGCCGAGCCAGCCAAAGAAGATCGCCCCCGGGACCGCTGCCACCCCCGAAGAAAACAGGATCAGCCCCGACTGGCCGTAGGTCAGATGCCAATCGCGAATAAAAAAAGCGAGGGTGAAGCCGATCAGCACGAAATCGAAAAAGTCCAGCATGATCGAGAGGATCGACGCCGCGAATATCTTCCACTGATTGGCGGTGAGCGATTTTTGCTGCTCGAGCAGCTCCAGCATGACGCCCTCCCACGGCGCTTGACCAATCGCGTTGGTGGTTGGCGCACCGCCGATCGTTGATGGTTGGCTGCGACGCTAGCGCTCGCTGATGATCGCGGCAATGGCCATTCGCCACGCCCCTATCGGCCGGGCTACGATATCGCGTAGCCTGCGAGCGCGAGGAGAGCAGCCGGATACCCGGAGGCTCCGGCGAGTTTGCCGGTTTTTTCACAACAGGGGAGACAGGAGCATGATCGCGCCAACCGGTTTTGTCGTACCCGCGGGCGGCGGTCGTCATTTCGCCAGCCCGACACCCGGCCGGTCCTTTGCCATGAAGCTTCTTGGGCGCGAGACCGGCGAGAGCATCATGATGTTCGAAGAGACGCTGCCGGCCGGCACCGCCAGCCTCCATCATTTGCACCGCGACAGCGACGAGGTCGCCTGGGTGCTCGCCGGCGAGTTCACGTTCCAGATCGGCGACGAGATCAGCGCCGGTGGTCCCGGCACCTGTGCCTTCATGCCGCGTAATGTTCCGCATGCCTGGAAGAACACCGGCAGCGGGACCGGCCGGGTGTTGTTTCTATATACCCCGGCCGCGGCGGGAGGGTTGATCGAGGCTCTGGCGGAAGGCCGTCCGGCGAGCCCTGAAGAACACCAGAGGCTGTTTGAGCGCCACCACTGGGAAGTTGTTGGCCCGAACCCGCTTTGAGATGCATCAGGGCGACCCGCAGGTACTAAGCGCATGAGCCGATTATCTTGACCCTGCTCGCTTCGGTCGTACCCGCGCAAGCGAGGGCGACGGGGCCATGGATCGAGTTGATCGGACACAGCTAGCCCCGCCGGCGGACATGGCGTAGCATCGCTGACAGCCGAAGCGCGGAGGAATACGCCCATGCTGATTGTCGACGCCCAGGTCCACATCTGGTCGGCGGGGCCGCCGACCAACCCCTCGCATCGCCAGGTCAATTCCTATACCGCCGAGGAATGCATCCGCGACATGGATGCGGCCGGCGTCAATGCCTGTCTGTTGCATCCGCCGGGCTGGGATCCGAACTCGGGCAGGATCTCTGAGGAGGCCGCCGCCAAATATCCGAACCGCTTCGGGATTCTCGGCAATTTCCCGCTCGACAAGCCGGAAAGCCGCGCCTTGGTCGACACCTGGAAGCAGCGGCCGGGGATGCTCGGGCTGCGCTATGCCTTTACCCAGCCGCACCAGGCCAATTGGATGACCGACGGCACGATGGACTGGCTGTGGCCGGCAGCGGAAAAGGCGGGCATCCCGATCGCGCTGATGGCATCGAACTATCTGCCGCAGGTCGGCCAGATCGCCGAACGCCATCCCGGCCTCAAGTTGGTCCTCGACCATTATGCCCGGGTGCGCGACGGCAAGGACGATGCCGCGCACGGCAACCAGCCGGCATTGCTGGCGCTGGCCAAATACCCCAATGTCGCGGTCAAGGCGACCGGCGCCCCCGGCAACTCGTCTCAGCCCTATCCCTACCGCAACATCCACAAATACACCCAGCAGATCGTCGAAGCCTTTGGTCCGCAACGCACCTTTTGGGGCACCGACATCACCCGCATGCCCTGCTCGTGGAAAGAATGCGTGACAATGTTCACCGAGGAGATGCCGTTCCTCAAGGGCCGCGACCTCGAATTGGTCATGGGCCGCGCGGTCTGCGACTGGCTCGGCTGGAAGCTCGCCGGCTGAGCAGAGACGGCGGGGTGCAATCAAGCATTACGCGAAACCCGCCAACCAGGCCGGGCCGTGATGGTGGGCGCGTTGCGCCCACCCTACTGTTTCAGCGGTGCCGTAAAGGCGATCGGTAAGAGTTGCCCGCCTGGACAGGACCGAAGCCTCCGCAGTCTCGATCTCAGCTTCGAATGCGCTTACCGGCGAAGGCCGGTACCCATGGCTACGGCGGGTCCCGACCTTCGTCGGGATGGGCGATTGCCGAGAGTGTCTGTATTCAGATTACGGTGGCTTCCGGTCAGCCCTTCGCGTGACCCAAGACCCGGTCGAGGGTTTTGACGGCGTTGTCCGGGCCGGGTTCCTTTTCGTCATACGCCTGCGCGAGGTAGTCATAAAGGCGCGCGACGGCGGCATAGATGTCGCGCGATGGCGGGTTCTGTTCGAGAAAGTCGGAAATCTCCTGCATCTCGGCGACCCAGCGATAAGCCTTGTCGTACATCCGCGGAATGCCTCGACGAAAGCGCGAGAGCATCTCAGGCTGGCTCTCGGTCAGCTCGGCGATCAGCGCCTCCTCGCAGCCAAAACGCGCTGCACCCAGCAGCATCGCCGAGGCGATCGCGGTGCTGCCCTTGGTGATCCCGGCATAGGACATCTTCAGCGCCGAAGCGGCACCGATCGGCCCGTCAATGACGCGCCAATCGATACCCCAATCGCGCAACACCGCGGTCTGTCCGGCGCGCGGACCGGAAGCGTAGATCGTCGGGCTGTAGCCCGGCCGCGGCGGCCCGCCAATGATCCCGCCATCGACAAATTCGGCGCCGGTCGGGGTTACGACCGCGCCGATGCGGATCGCGGTCTGCGGGCTGACAGCATTGCAATCGACATAAACCGGCTTGCGATCAAGCGCCTTTAGGGTCGGCGCCAGTTGCCGGGCCAGCGCCTCGGCTTCGCCGGGCGGCAGGATCGACAAAAAGAAATCCGCGCCCGCCAGCAATGCGCGTTCGTCGGCGGCAGGTTCCATGCCGGCGGTGCGCCCGCGCTGCGCACTTTCGGGACTGCGCCCGGACAGCAAGGTGCGGACCGTAGCCCCGGTTTCGTGCAGCCGCCGGCCGACGCCGGCCCCCATCATGCCCTGAGCGATAATCGCAATGACCGTCATTGGGTTGCCTCAGCCAAAAATCCGTTCCGGCTCAAGGTATCTGGCGCGAAGGTGGCTGTGAAGGGTCAGGCGGGGCGCGGTCGAGCCATCCCTGGCGCGCGGCCCACTCGCGGGTGCGGCGGCCGACTGTCAGCGGATCGGCGCCGGCGGCCCGCCAGGCTTGCCGCAGGGACGCGATCTCGTCCGCGCGCGCTTCCCATTCGGGGCCGATCCGGCGCTCCAGCACCTGCCGCATCAGCGCGGCGAGCCCCGGGCTCTTGCCGCTGGTCGAAATCGCGACGGCCAGATCACCGCGCCGGATCACCGCGGCAGAATGGAAATCGCTGCGCTCGCGGTCGTCCTCGACATTGATCAATACTCCGGCGGCGCGGGCCACCCGGCGAATTTCGCCGGCAATCGGCTCGGCGACACCGGCGACAAACACCAGCTGCGCCCGTGCAATCTCGGCCGCGCGCGGCAGGCGCCGGCGCAGCCGGGTTCCGGCTAGCGCTGCCAGGGTCGGCTCTGGCAGCGGCGCGTATATTGCAAGCGTCTCGGCACCCGCCTCTTCAAGCAGTGCCAGCCGGCGGCGTACGGCGGCACCATCACCGACCAGCATCACCCGGATCCGGGTGAGATCGACGTTAATCGGCAGCATGGCGCCGGGCCTCGCTCGGGCGTGATAGGGCCAGCTGCAATGCCGGCAGTCCGAGGCGATGGCAGAAATCGCCAAAACCCTCGTCGGCGAAGCGAGCGGCGGCGAACAGTGCCAGCAGCGGCTCGAGGGTCTCGCCGATCGCATCGAGCGCCACCTTGTCGGCGACGGCGGTGTTGAGCCTCGTTCCTTCGAAATCGCCGCCGACAAACAGCGCGTAATACCCGGGCATGCGGCCGACAATCCCGATATCGCCGGTATAGGGTCGCGCACAGCCATTGGGGCAACCGGTGATCCGGATGCTGAGCCGCTCCTGCGCGAGCCCGTGATAGGCGAGGCGTTGCTGGATCTGTGCGACGATGTCGTCACGTACCCGCTCGGCCTCGGTCAGCGCCAAACCGCAGGTCGGCAAAGCCGGGCAGGCAAGCGCCCAGCGCTCGGCCGGCGAGATGTTCCCGGCAAGCCGCACCTTATGAGCCCGCAGCAGCGCGGTGATGGCGTCGCGATGTTCGGGGTGGATTTCGCTGAGGATGATGTCCTGGCTCGGCATCAGGATCGGATCGCAGCGAAACCGGGCGACGATCTCGCGCAGGGCAGTGCGCAGGCCCAACCCGGGGCCGGCATCGGCAATCCGCCCGCTCGCCACCGGGATGCCCAGATAGAGCTTGCCATCGCGCTGCTCATGCCAGCCGAGATGATCGGGAACCGATAATCGCGGCAACGGGCGCGCCGGTTCGAGATCCTTGCCGAGATATTCGCCAAGACGGGCCCGCGCCCAATCCTCGCCGTGCTCGGCGATCACGTATTTGAGCCGGGCGTGGCGGCGGTTGCCGCGGTCGCCCCAGTCGCGGTGCAGTTTAACGACCGCGGCGGCGGCGGCGAGCAGATCGTCGGGCAAAACAAACGCGACCGGAGTAGCCAGCCGCGGATAGGTCTTGGCATTGTTGTGGGTCATCCCGTGCCCGCCACCGAGCAGGAAATCGTAGCCCACGAGCCGGCCACCCTCCCATCGCGCCAGGATCGCCAGGTCGTTGGTCAGCACGTCGATCGTGTTGTCTTCGGGGATGGCGAGCCCGATCTTGAACTTGCGCGGCAGATAGCGCTCGCCATAGAGCGGGTCGACCGGTTCGGCCGCAGCGTCCTGCCATTTCTCGCCGTCGACCCAGATCTCGTGATAGGCGCCGGTCTGCGGCAGCAGGTGGGTCGAAAGCCGCCGGGCATCGGCCTCGAGCCGGTCATGCGCCGCATCGCGGATGGGCGCCGGTACCGTCGTGACGGTCCGCACGACATCGCCACAGGCAGCCAAAGTCGTCAGCAACGAGTGGTTTACTGCGGCAATCGCGGCCTTCAGCCTGGACTTGACGACGCCGTGAAACTGAATGCTCTGCCGGGTTGTAATCCGCAGCGTGCCGTCAGCGTGGTCACCGGCGATCGCGTCGAGACCGAGATATTGCTCCGCGGTCAGTCGCCCGCCGGGAATCCGCACCCGGACCATGAACTGCCAGACCTTGCTCTCGCCGCGCTGCTTCAATTCGGTGGCGCTGTCGCGGTCATAACCTTGGTAGACACCGTGGAATTTGAGCAGCGCATAACCTTCCTTGTCGAACGGGTTGGCAATATCGGCGATGTCGCGGCCGATATGGCCGCGCAGTTGGCGGCTATGCTGCTTGACCGCCTCGGCTTTGGAAATCGTCTCGATCTGAGCCATGTCGTCCCCGGCAACCGCGGTAAGTACCGCTCTGGAATGTGAGGTCAGGTAATAACACTTATATCAAGATGTCAATTATGGATAATTACATATATTACCTGTATGACAAACCCATCGCGCTGACGAATTGACCTTCGCGGCTGTCGCCCTTTATCTCCGCGCATGGGTTCGTGGCGCCTCGACGATTTTGATTTTCCACTGCCGCGCGAGTTGATCGCAGAGCGGCCGTGTGAGCCGCGCGATGCCGCCCGCTTGTTGCAGATTTCGGCCGAAGGTGGCTTCGTCGACCGGCACATTGCCGATCTGCCGGAACTGCTGCAGCCCGGCGACCTCCTGGTGTGCAACGACACCAAAGTCATCCCGGCTCGCCTCGTCGGGAAACGCGGTGCGGCGAAGGTCGAGATCACCTTGCACCGTGACATGGGGGGTGGGAGCTGGCGCGCTTTTGCCAAGGGTGCGAGAAGGCTGCGACCCGGTGATCAACTCGATTTCGCTGCGGATTTCACCGCGACGGTCGGGCAAAAACATCCTGAGGGCGACCTGACCTTGGTATTCGACTTGGAGGGTGATGCGTTTCGCGCCGCCCTCGCCCGCCATGGATCGATGCCATTGCCGCCCTATATCAAACGCGCCCATGGCGGCGACCCGCGCGACCTCTCAGATTACCAGACGATGTTCGCACGCGCCGAAGGTGCTGTTGCGGCTCCGACCGCCGGCCTGCACTTCACCCCCGCGCTGATCCAATCGCTCCGGCGGCGCGGCGTCGGTATTGCCAGCCTGACCCTGCATGTCGGCCCCGGCACCTTTCTGCCGGTCAAGACCGAAGACCCGCACCAGCATCGCATGCACGGCGAATGGGGCGTCCTGTCGGCCGAGACCGCGGCGCAGATCGCCGCGGCCCGCCGCGCCGGCGGCCGCATCGTCGCGATCGGCACGACCAGTCTGCGCCTCCTCGAATCAGCCGCGACCGAGACCGGCGAAATTCGGCCGTTCATCGGCGAAACGCGGCTTTTCATCCTGCCGGGCTACCGGTTTCGCGCGATCGATCTGCTGCTGACCAATTTCCACCTGCCACGCTCGACCTTGTTCATGCTGGTCGCCGCCCTCGCCGGCCTCGACCGTATCAAGGCCGCTTATGCCCACGCCATCGCTCAGCATTACCGGTTCTACTCCTACGGCGACGCCTGCCTGATCGAGCGCCCGAACTGAGAAGAGTTGGCTGCTTTCTTCTTCGCTCGCGACGGCAGGCGTTCAAATCCGGCCGGCAGCGCTCGACATCTGCTGGAATTTGACTGCGGAGAACTCGGCCGCTTGCTAGATTGCTCGGCCGAAAATCATGGTCGCACGCGGGGCTACATTGGCAGCGGCAAGGCGTCTGCGACGAGCCG
>DATJLK010000169.1:0-17026 GCA_035509615.1 Allostellaceae bacterium
GCGCGGCACGGCCGCTTTGATCTATTGGTTAACAATGCCGGGTTGATCGCGCCCAGCTACCGGCTGTCGCAGGACGGATTTGAGCTGACCTTTGCCGTCAATCATCTCGCGCCGTTCTTGCTTACCAACCTGCTGCTCGACCGATTAAAGACTTCGGCCCCGGCGCGGATCATCAATGTCGCCTCGCGGGCGCATCGTGGACAGCGCATTGATCTTACGGCAATCACCGGTTCGCGCGACTGGTCCGTCATGAAGGCGTATGGCCGCTCCAAGCTGTGCAACATCCTCTTTACCCGCGAACTGGCGCGGCGGCTCGATGGCACCGGCGTGGTCGCAATGTGCCTGCATCCGGGGGTCGTCGCTACCGGGCTCGGCCAACACGGCGGCCTCGTCGAACTTGGCTGGCGGATTGCAAAACCATTCATGATCAGCGCCGAAAAGGGGGCGGAGACCACGCTCTTTCTGGCGACGGTCCCCGACCCCCAGCCGTTTAACGGCGATTATGTCGTCGACAAGAAATTGGCGAACCCTGACCCGGCGGCTCTCGATGACGATGTGGCCCGTCGCCTGTGGGAAGACAGCGCCCGGCTTGTCGGCCTCTAAACTGTCAACGACGGCATGTCGGTGACGGCGCCGGATCACTGCGCCGCCGGGGTCCGGCGGATATTGGCGCTGCGCTCGGGAATGCCGGTCTGTTCATAGCAGACGCGCGCCAGGGTCGCGACCCCCTCGCGGATCGCTGCTTTTGACGGCAAGGCAAAACAGAGCCGCATATGCGACTTGCTCTCGGCGGGATTGCACGACCATTCGGGGCCCGGGTTGAAGACGAGACCTTCCTTGGCGGCGGGCGCGACCAGGGTCGTCACATCGACCTGATCAGGCAGCTTGATCCATAAAAAGATGCCGCCCTTCGGCCGCCACATCTTTTCAACCGCGGTGCCGAATTCGCGCTCCAGCGCATCGACCATAGTGTCGAGCTTTTCCTTCAGCACACCGCTCAATTCACCGACATGCTCGGAAAAGCTGCGCGAAAAATATTCGGCGACGACCATCTGCTCGAGGGCGCCGGTGCCGCTGTCGGTCTCGCGCTTCAAGCCGACAAGCCGGCTCATGACAGCCCAATCGGCGACGACGTAACCAAGACGCAGCGCCGGCGACAGGGTTTTTGAGAACGAGCCGACATGGACGACCCGGCTCGGGTCCATCGAATAAATCGCCGGCGGCGCCTCCGGGCTCCAGGTCAGATCGGCGTAGCACTCGTCTTCAAAGATCGCGACACCGTGCTTTTCGCTAAGGCCGAGCAATGCCTTGCGCCGGTCGACCGGCAGGATCGAACCGGTCGGGTTCTGCACCGTCGGGATCGTGTAGATGAATTTGGGCGTGACACCCTTGCGCTTGAGATCATCGAGGATATGGTCGAGAGCATCGATGCGCAGCCCGTCATCGTCGAGCGGGGCGCCGATGACGTTGACGCCGAGCCGCTGCAATTTGGTCAATGCACCACCATAGGTGAACTCTTCGAGGATTACGGTGTCGCCGCGGTTGAGCAGGACGCGGTTGACCAGGTCGAGCCCTTGTCCCGAGCCCGAAGTGATCAGCACATCTTCGGTGGTGCAGGCAATGCCGCGGGCCTTGACTTTGGCGACGACAAACTCGCGGATGCCGCGGAAACCCTGCGGGCCGTGCGGGTTGTATAGCGCCAGATCGGCGCCGTCGCGGCGCAGCACGGCGTCGGCTGCGGCGGCCAACTCGGCTGCCGGCACACGCTCCGGGTCGTTATGACCGCCGATGAAATTGTATTTGGGAAAGCCGGTCCAGCGCGGCGCCGGTGCTGGAAGACTCTGGGCGAACAAATGGCTGAAGGCGAAACCGGTGGCGGCCATGATGGCGATGTCCTTTCGAGATAGCCGCTACGCTCGTCATCACCGGGCCTGATCCGGCGATTCCGCCGGTCCGAGATCGGAACAGCCAGATGGCCGGGTCGAGCCCGGCCATGACGAGTGAAACGCGTCTTTACTGTGCTGTCAGCGCGACTGTGGCGTCAGCGCGCGGGGGCGTATTTGCCCGAAACCTGCGGCGTGATGTCAGGATAGGCGCCGGGCGTCTTTTGCGCCGCGCGCTCATGCATCTGCAGGCGCGTGACCCGCTCCCATTTGCGGTTCAGCTCGTCCTTGACGGTAAAAGCGAGCTTACCGACGCTCTCGATGTCGAGCTCGATCTTGTCGCCGTCCATAAACGGGTTGAGCCCGCGATGATTGGTGCCAGTCGCGACAATATCGCCGGGCTCCAAGGCGTGGATCGAGGTCAGCCACTCGATGCAGCGCGGGATCTTATGCGCCATGTCGCTGGTGTTGAAGTTCTGCATCAAGGTGCCGTTGTTGGAGAGCCGGATCTGCAATTTTTGAGGGTCCGGAATTTCGTCCTTGGTCACGATCCACGGCCCGATCGGGGCGAAAGTGTCGCGCGATTTCATGGCAAAAAAGCCGGGGGCCGGCAACCCGCGCGCCGAGCCGTCGATAAAGCAGGTATAGCCGAAAATGTAATCCATCGCGTCGGCGGCTTTGACATGGCTTGCTCTTTTGCCGATCACCAGCGCCAACTCGGCCTCGCCCTCAAAGATCGTCGCCGGCGCATCGGGCAATACCATCGTATCGCCGGGTCCGCAGATCGCGTTCGCGGTCTTTTGAAACGCGTTGATCGGCGCCGGCGCGCTGCGGGTGCCGTCTTCCATGTAGTTGACCGCCATGCAGTCGATATTGTCGGGCTTTGGCAGCGGGGCGCGCAGCTTGACCGAAGACAGCGCCACACCCTGTCCGCTCGCCGCGGCGTCTTCGAGCTTGCCCTTGTATTGGTCGAAACGGGCGATCAGCCCGTTCATCAGATCGCCCGGGCCGGTATGCGGGATGTCGCGCACGACAGAGGATACGTCGACGACGCGGTCGCCTTTGACCACGCCGAGCTTGTAGTCATCGAAATAGACCAGCTTCATGTGAAGTCTCCGTTATTCGACAGGAACGAAGATGCAGTTGCGGATCTTGCCGTCGAGCGCCTTTGACAAATGCCCCTTGCCGGTGGTGTCCTCGACCAGAACCACTTCGCCGGCGCCGATCTTGCGGGCCTCGCCGTCGCTGGCCGTGATCTGCACGCCGGCGTCGAGATTGATGATATACTGGCGACGTGGTGCCGGGTGCCAGTCGAGGTCATAAGTCGGCGGCACTTCGCGGAAAATGATGCCGTTTGCCGGCAGCCGCTTTGACAATTTCCCGCTGCGGGTCTCCTCGACCCATTCGACTTCGATATCGCGCCAATGCGACTGACCGTTGGCGTCGGCGTAAAGATTGTGGATTCGCATGGGCTTTCCTCCCCTCGGCGATTGGCTGTCGGCGCGCATACTAACGGCGGATCTGACCCCGGCGCCAGCCCCTCGACGCCGGTTCGTTCACGCACCGGCGCGCTGCGCCGCCGGCGGCGCCGAGGCGGGGGCAACCATCGCCGGCGCCGAGTACCGAGCGCCGGGCTTCAGCCGCAACGCCGGCTGCTCGACCAGATGCCACGACAGCCAGGCCAGCGCGGTGGCTGCGGGCAGCGCCAGGGCCAGGACCTGCCACCATGACGCCCGACCGCCCAGGCCCCAGATCACCGCTTCCTCGGCGGGCCAGCCGTAAATGTAAAGGCCATACGACAAGTCGCCAAACCGCGCCGCCGGGATCACCGGGAAGTGCGGGTTGAGCGCCAGCCACAGTGCCAGATAGCAGCCGAACAGCGGGAACAGCGCGATGAACTCGCGGAATGGTACGCTGAGCGTCAGCCCGGCCAGGGCGAGCGCCGCGATCCGGCGGTCGAAGATCGATGTCTCGCGCAGCTCATAGAGCACCATCCCGATCGCAAAAAAAGCGAGCAGCCAGCCCCAGCCGCCGAGAAAGCCGAATTCATTGCCGAACTGCAGGCAGGTCAGCCCCAGCGCCAGCAATCCCAGCATGACCGGCAGAGTCAGCAGCCGCAGCAATCCCAGCGCCAGCACCATCAGATACATCAGGAACTCGAAGCGCAGCGTCCACAGCGAGCCGTTGATTTCGAGCCCGACCTTGTTGTTGACGAACATGACGCCGGGCAGTTCGTGCACGCTCTGGCTGAGCAGCGTGTTACCGAAAACATAGCGATAAGGCGCCGGCTGACTGAAATAGGCGCCTGGCTCCAGCGTCGTCACGACCGGCGCCAGGACAAACGCCGACAGCAGACAGGCGACAAACAGCCCCGGAAAGATGCGCAACGCCCGCTTGGCCAGGAAACGCAGCGGGTTCCGGGTCTGCTCGTAGCTTTGTGTGACCAGATAGCCGCTGATCGCAAAAAACACGAACACGCCGCAGAGACCAAGGATCGACTGATTACCGGTCAGCCGGATCAGCCATTCGTTCTGTTGCGTGCCCTCGGCGATCAGGAAGGCATGTGAAAACATCACCGACACCGCGGCGACGAGGCGCAGCGCGTCGAAATTGTTGCGCCGCGACGGGCTCGCCTCGCCGGCAGCGCTGCTCACTGGTTGAACAGACGGGCGACGCGCTCGCGGTGCCAGCTGGCGTCGCCAAACGCCACCTCGCTGGCCTTGGCGCGCTTGAAATAAAGCTGCAAATCATGCTCCCAGGTCATGCCGATGCCGCCATGCAGCTGGATGCCGGTGCCGGCGACCCGGCGCACCATGTCGGAGGCCGCAGCCTTGGCCATCGCCACCGCGAGCGCGGCTTCATCCTCGCCCTGATCGACCGCCCAGGCGGCGTAATAGGTCAACGATTTGGCGTTTTCGAGCGCGACCAGCATGTCGGCGGCCTGATGCTTGACGCCCTGGTAACTGCCGATCGGCTTGCCAAAAGCGACGCGCAGCTTGGCGTAGTCGACGGTCATGTCGAGCACCTGTTGGGCGCCGCCGCACATCTCGGCGCAGAGTGCGACGGTCGCCCGTTCAGCAACCCGCGACAACGGGGCCCAGCCGCGGTGCATATCGCCGAGCAGAGCCGCGGCCGGCAGAACGACATTGTCAAGCCGCACTTCGCACAATTTGCGGGTTTCGTCGATCGTCGGCATCAGGGTGACGGCAAGTCCGGCGGCGTCGGACGGTATCAGGAACAGACTGATTCCGTCCTCCATCGTGCTGCCGTCGCGGGTCCGGGCGGCGACGACCAGTATGTCGCTGAGATGGGCGTCGCCGACAAACAGCTTGCTGCCCGAGAGCACGAAACCGCCGCCGGCCTCGCGCGCCGGCAGCGCTATTCCGGCGGCATCCCAGCGCAGCGTCGGCTCGGTCCAGGCGAGTGACGCCTTGATTTCGCCGGCGGCGATTCGCGGCAGCCATTGGCGGCGCTGCGCCGGCGAACCGGTCTCGGCGATTGCGGCACCGCCGAGCAGCACCGTCGAGAAGAACGGGCCCGGCATGACCCGCCGTCCCATCTCCTCCATCAGCACGACGAGATCGATGAGCCCGAGACCGCTGCCGCCGTCTTCCTCGGGATAGATGATGCCGAGCCAGCCCTGCCCGGCGAGCCGGCGCCAGAAGGATTCGGTTACCGCTTCTGCGGTCGCCATGCGCTCGCGGACAAAGCGGCTGTCGCATTCGGCCTCGAGGAATTTGCGTGCGGTCTCGCGCAGCAATTCCTGCTCCTCGGTAAACCCGATATCCATCACGTTCCCCTGGTTCGGCGACACTGCTTGCCCGGTGCTGTCAACCCGACCTCGCGTCAGCGTTGCCGTACAACTCGCGCTGTCCCGATCGGGAGCGCCGCGCCGGTTGTCGTTTGGCTTGCAGCTCAGCAGCTCCCGCCGGTGAAACACGACACATCATATCCCGCGCCCCTGAGAAGATAGTCACACACGCTGACAAGATTGCCGTCTTTCACCTCGCGAGCCTCGCAGTCCTGACCCTTCAAATAGTTGGCAAGTTTACCCAGTTTCCCGCATCCAAATTGGCACGCCATGATGATTGCCGAATCATGGATCACCGAACAACGTTTGATGTTGCCGAGCATGCCATGACAGACGATTCGACCCAGTAACGAATTCAGATGATTGTTCACCGCGATCTTCCACTGATCGCGCTGATAATGCAGCCAGGCGGTCACTTGATCGCCGGGATGGGCGAGGAATTCACCAGCACTCTTATCATAGTAGTTGGCCAGCGTGGCCGGACAGAACTGAAATGCTCCGACGCATCCATACTGATTAACGGTTGAAAATTTGCCTTCGCTCGCCGAAACGGCCGCGCCGAACGGCGCGCAGACAAACGGCATCCCGGCCCTGAGCAGGGAGTCGATGGTTTCGCCAGCGATGACGACACTGGTGAGCAGGAACAGGCTCGAGACCGCACCCGCTATCAGCATTACGACCCGGGGCGGCATATCCGGTTCCTCAGTCGATCTTGAACGAAAGATTGCCGTTAATCAGCGTCTTGCCATCGGCAGATAGGGCGAAGGGATGGCGCAGATAGGCCGGAGACAGATTCTGCCTGGTTTGTGCGGTGAAGAGGCGCTCGGCCAGTTCGGGCGGGATCACCTGGTGCAACATATCGGTGAGTTTGACATGCGGCTCGCCATTAGCGGTGTCGAGCACCAGGCGGGTCGGGCATAAATCGGTGGAACATCCGCCGCCCCAAACCTGGGATATGATCCACCGCCCCTGTGCATTTTCGGCCGCGTATTCTTGAATAGTCACAGTTTCCTTGCCCGGCCAAGGCTCCAGCTCGTCGGTCTCCCAAATTTTGTCCGGATCGGCGGTGACCTTGGCGCGCGTTCGCAGATAGACGAACGGCACCAGATCCGGCGTCGGTGCGGGGTGTGTCGTCTGCCGGAGCTGGTCGGGATCGGGAGTGACGCTGGGCAGCGTCAACGGCTGCTGGAACGGGAGCGGCACCTGGGCAAACCCGGGGGATGCGGCGAGGATGGCTATTGCCGCCAACATCAGCATGCGCACGAATGCCCCCTTAGGCTTACGGCAGGATAATAGCAGCATCCCTTCTCTGCATCTGGTCCGATGCTCAACCCTTGGGCAGACCCAGCACGCGCTCGCCGATAATGTTGCGCTGGATCTCGCTGGTGCCGCCGGCAATCGTGTATTGGCGGGCGCCGAGCACGCGATGGTGCCAGCGCGCCGCATCGGGCACCGCCTCTGTCGGCGCATCCACGGTCGCGTAGGGGCCGAGCAGCATCGACGAGAAATCGGCGATCCGCAACGCCAGCTCAGAGCCGAACAGCTTCAAAATCGAGCCCTCGGGTCCGGGCGGCTCGCCGCGCAACCGCCGGGTCAGCCCACGCAGCCTTGTCACCTGCAATGCCTTGACGTCGATTGCGAGCTGGGCCAGCTGCTGGCGGATATGGCTCTCATTCCACGCCGGCTCCTGCCGGCTCGGGAACTGTCTGGCGAGTTCGGCAAGGCGCGCGATCTGCGCCGCGTGGTCGCGCCCGCCGGCCCCGCTGCGCTCGAACATTAAGGTGGTGATCGCCACCTTCCAGCCCTGGTTCAAGGGACCGACCAAGTGTTCCTTAGGTACGGCCACATCCTCGAAAAACACTTCGTTAAAATGCCGGTGGCCGTTGAGCAGGACCAGCGGGCGTACGGTGATGCCCGGTGTCTTCATGTCGACGAGCAGATAGCTGATGCCGTGATGCTTGGGGGCATCCGGATCGGTGCGCACCAATAAAAAGCACCAGTCGGCAAAATGCGCGCCCGAAGTCCATACTTTCTGGCCGTTGACCAGGAAATGATCGCCGCAGTCGACGGCACGAGTGCGCAGACTGGCGAGATCGCCGCCGGCGCCGGGCTCGGAATAACCTTGGCACCACAACTCGTCGGCGCTGAGGATGCGCGGCAGATGCCGCTGCTTTTGTTCTTCCGTTCCCCAGTGGATCAGCGTGGGGCCAAGCAGGTTGAGCGCATTGGCGGTCGGCAGTACCGGCGCGCGGGCGCGGAAATATTCCTCATCAAAGATGACCTGCTGCATAAAGCTGGCGCCGCGCCCGCCATATGGCTCGGGCCAGGAAATCCCGACCCAGCCGGCGGCGTGCATCTTTTTCTGCCAGGCGATGCGCTGTTCCAGGGTCTCACGGTCGGGGGCGACACGCTGGTCGGCGGCGTCATCGACGCAGATCTCCGCCGGAAGATTGGCTTCGAGCCAGTGCCGGAACTCGTCGCGGAAGGCGGCGTGCTCCGGGCTGTCGGCAAAATCCATGCGCTCCTCCCCGCGTCAACGCTTGCTATCGTCACAGGCTAGGCCCAAGCCGCCGGTGCTTGCAAGCAGACGGGCCCAGGATCTGCGGGCGGGCAGGCGGGTTGCGGCCACTTGCAGCTGCCGCCGCGCGGCGGCCCGACATGGATCATCGGGTTCACGACGCAGCGTTTTCTGCCGCTGTCGCGCAGCCGGCCGATCAGGTCTGGGCGATCGGATAATCGGCGAGGATCGCGTCGATCTGTTTGAACGCCTTGTCGGTTGCCGCCTGTGCGGTCATTCCGTTGCGAATGATGTTGGCCTCCGCCTGGCCCCAGATCTGCTCAGCATTGACGACCCCAAACCCGGGATTGAAGACGTGGAACGCCGGGATCGTCGGCTCAAGCAACCCTTCGCGGACATAGACCGGCCGATGCGGGTCCTTGGGGTCGAGCCAGAACGGGTCGGTCTTGACCAGTTCCGGCATCGCCGGCAGCCACCGGCCGAGCCCCTCTTTCAGATAGCCATCAGCTACCTTGGGCTGAATCACGTAGGTCATGAATTCCTTTGCGCCGGTGACGTTCTTTGCCCCTTTCGGGATAAAGCCGCCGAGCGCTCCGATCACCGCGGGGATCGGTCTTCCGGCGTTATCGAGCGGCAGGCCTTGCGTGACTATCTGATGATAATACGCATCGTGATCGTGGGACATTGCGACTTCGGTCGAGATCGTGCCGTCGAAATCCATCACGACGCCTTTGGCGTGAAATGCATTGTTGTCGTCGGCATCATTCCAGTCCAAAGCGCCCGGCGGGACATAGCCGTCCTTGTAAAAGTTGGTCATAAAGGTCAGCGACTTGATCACCGCATCTCGAACCTGCGGATCGTCAAGATGCCCCTTGCCGTCCGGGGTCACGATGTTTTTGCCGCCATTGGCGATCAGGAACGCGTAAAACAGGTTGTTGCCATCGGCCGGGCCGGTGGTCGTCAGCTGCATGCCGCAGGCATAGGCGCTGCGCTGGCCCTTGGCGCGGAGCGCCGTCTGCACCGGCTTGAAAAAATTGAAATACGCGTCCCAGGTCTTCGGCGCTTGCGAGATCTTGTATCCCGCCTTTTCGACCAGATCTCCCCACACATGAAATGGGATCACTGCGGTCTTGTAGGGAACCAGATAGAAGCCACGTTCTTTCTTGACATTATTGTAAAAGCGGGAAGCGAGCAACGCGCTGGGCAGGTATTGCGATTTCTGGGTGTCGACCACGTCGCTGACTTCGATGATCTTGTCGTCCCAAGTGTTCTGCGGCAAGACGGTGGCATCGGCGGCATCATAAGAAACGACATCGGGGACATTGCCGGTGGTCAAGGCAGAAATGACTTTTTGACCAAGCGGGCCAAACGGCACAATGGTATAGGCGACGGTGTTGCCGCTCTGCTTCTCGTAATCCGCCACCATTTTCTTGAACGCGGCATCCTCTTCCGGGATAAATCCCTGGGTCCACCAGGCCGTAATGGTCGTGGCTGCGGCATTGGCGAGATAGGGCCGCGCCAGGGCCCCCGCTGCCAGCAATCCTGCCGATGTCCGCAACAGCGAACGCCTGCTCAGGTTTTCCATGATGCACCTCCCTCTTCGCGCCGCCCGGTTTGGTCGCGCGAGACGGCGCTGGCACGCGGTGAACCAGCGTCGGGGGTCAATCGTTCCCATTATCCGACGGCGAGGGCGGCAGGTTTTCCCGTTCTTGTTGGGATGATGCGACCGATCCAGACAACTGCAACCGGTCGGATAAAAAGGCCGCGCGTGACCGAGCGGCCTCTTTACTGCTAATCGGGTTGATGATCGGCGCAGCGGGCAGGAGCCCGGCAACAGACCCTCCCCCGCATGCGAGGGAGGGTTGGCGCGATCAGCTATGCCAGCGGAACTGCTGCGGCTTGCGGGCGGAGCCCTGGCTCAGGAGGATGTTGACGAGAGCGGGACCGCGGAAGTTCATCGCCTCGTCGAGGGCGCCGCGTATGTCTTTCGGCTCCTCGACAAAAAAGCCCTTGCCGCCAAAGGCTTCCATGACCTTGTCATAACGGGCGCCGTAGATCAGGGTGTTCGGCCGCATATTCATCATCGGGTTTTCCGGGATTTCCGGCATGCCCGGGCCGATCCCGCCATTGTTGAGGACGACAATCTTGACCGGCAGGTTGTAGCGGGCCAGGGTTTCCATCTCCATACCTGAAAAGCCGATTGCCGAATCGCCCGAGAGGTGGATGACGGGGCGGTCGGGGTGCACGACGGCGGCGGCGATCGCCTGTCCCAAGCCGAGGCCCATTGTGCCGTAGGTGCCGGCATTGAGGCAGGCCTTGGCGCTGAACACCGGCAGCATCGTCAGCCCGATATCCATCGTCCCCGCACCCTCGGCGCTGAGGATCGAGTTGCGCGGCATCCAGGCAGCGATGTCCTTGAAGGCGCGATAATAGCCGGCGGGGGCGCTGTCGTCGTCGATCTGCGGCTTGATCATCGCCGCATTTTCTTCCGACTTTTTGGTGATCATCTGGCGCCACGGCGTGTCCTTCGGATGGAACCACTGGCGGCCGGCAAGCGCCTTGTTCAACTGCCCGACGATCGCCTTGCCGTCACCGACCAGCGCCACTTCGGTCGCCTTGTTGTGACCGATCTCCTCCGGCGCGATGTCGAGTTGGATGACTTTCATGTCCTTGGCGTAGCGCGGCGGCTGACCGAAATGGAAAATCCAGTTGAAGCGCGCGCCCATCAGAAACACAACATCGGCGTTCTGCAGCGCCAAGGTGCGGGCCGCCGCGACCGACAGCGGATGGTCGTCGGGCATGATCCCCTTGCCCATCGGCGAGCGCAGGAACGGGATTTGCGTGCGTTCGATAAAGGCGCGTACCTCGTCCTCGGCATTCGCCCAGGCCATGCCCTTGCCGACAAGGACAAGCGGCCGCTCGGCGCGTTCGAGCAGGTTTAGCGCTCCCTCGATGTTTTCCTGTGGCGCAATCGTACGCGGCGGGTCCGGCGCCTTCTGGACCTGCACGACTTTGTCGAGATCGCATTTGCCGGTGATGATGTTGTCCGGCATGTCGAGATAAGTGGCGCCGGGCCGACCATAGATCGCGTTGCGGGTCGCCATCTCCACGTAATAGGGAATGCGCTCGACGGTATCGATCGCATGCGCGAATTTGCAGAACGGCGAGGCGATCACCACTTGGCGCTCTTCCTGAAAGGCGCCCATGCCGCCGCGATAAGTCTCCGACGCACCGCCGATCAGGATCATCGGCCAGCAATTCTGCTGGGCGTCGGCAAGACCAGCGAGACCGTGGACGACGCCGGGACCGGTCACCACGATGCAGGCGCCGGGCCGGCCGGTCAGATAGCCGTAGGCGCGCGCCGCATAGGAGGCGGCCTGTTCGTTGCGCATCCCGACATAAGAGACGCCTTCCTTTTGCGCCGCCGCGGCGATCGGCCCGACGGGAAACCCGACGACCCCGAACAAGTGGTTGATGCCCTGTTGTTTGAGGCTCCTGGCGATCAGGGTGGCGCCATCGATCTCAGCCATGTTTCTCTCCCGTATGTTGGGCGGGATCCCGACCGATGTGCGAGACGCCGCCGGGCCCGGTTGTCGAAGAAGTCTGCCGGCAGAGATTACGCATTTATGGCGGGCTGGGGAAAGACCTATCGGGCGGCCGCATACCGCCGCAGCGGATTTGCCCGGGACGCCGCGGCAAGGTCCTTTGCCGGGGCGATGGGGCGTGGGGCGATGGCGCGTGGGGCGATGGCGCGTGGGATGATGCGCGTGGCAGGAGATCCGGCGGCAGTCATCCCGGCGGCGAGTGCGCAGCCGCGATATCGGCGACCGCGTAATCAAGGCCTGGACCCGAACCCGAACACCTCTGCGACGCCCCTTCATGGACCCGCGCCGTGGGCATCCGATCAACCGCATCGCCACAGCGGCGCCTCGAGCATGCGCTCGCACCGATCGCCCAAGCGCTTGATCGACCGGAGATCCGGGAGAAGCCTGGACACTCGTTAAGCAAGTTGATACGAAGGGGTTAGGTTCGCGCCGGGATTATAGCGCGGCCCGTGGTACGCACTTTGCTTTGCCCGTGAGCGGGCGAAAAACCCAGAATGCAGGAGAGAGCCTTGACTGGAGCGGCTGGCCTCGGCATGGCGCGTTCATCGTGATTTTCATGACCGCATCTTCCAGCAAAGACCCAGCCGAATCGATCGCTGCCACGATCACGACGCCGCGGGCGCCAGGTTTGGGTGGGATTTCTCTTCGGCCCTAAATCGATGCCACGGAATTGAGACGAGATTACACAATGACGGAATTGCGCACCTCGTTCCAGGCGCCGCTCGGTGAGCCGCGTATTGGCCCTGATCTGCCGTCGGACAAGGTCCCGCCGACGGAAAGAGTCTTTCCTGCGGAGAAGGTCCCGGAACCGGCTGCGCCGACTTCGGCCTGTTTTATCCACTCGAGCTGGCGGACGAGTAAGACCTGGTTTTTTGAGCTTTTCCGGCATTTCCCACAAACCCTTTGCTATTACGAGCCGTTCAATGAGCACCTGGCGACGCTGACAGCTGCTGAGGCGGTGCAGGTCGGCCCGCGGTCGTGGGAATCGGGGCATCGCAGCAGTATTCCTTACTTCCGTGAGTACATACCGCTGCTGCGCAGATCCGGCGGAACCCGGTTATTTCGCCCTGAAATGTCTTACGACTGGTTTGTTCCGGTTGGTGGATTACGGGGCAGTCTGCGCGCCGCCGAGCTCAAATATCTGGCATTGCTGACCCGCTATGCCCAGCGGCGGCAGCAAATTCCAGTGTTCGCATTTTCCCGCTCGCTCGGCCGAATTCGCCCGATCAGGGACCAGCTGGGCGGCACGCATATCGTGATCATCCGCAATCTATGGGACCAATGGGCATCATATCTGTATCAACGACAAGTCGGAAACCCGTACTTTGTCCGGTCAATTCTTCGTATGATCGATCATGTCGATCCTTTTTGCCAATATCTATGTGACTTTTATCTCGACACCAAGTCGCTCAATGCTTGTCGGGCCGCAAGCGGAGCCGCAGAATCCTGGGAACAGCGAGCCGATCCATTTTTGGCCACACTAGCAGACGGCGATCTCTTTTCCATATTTGTAGCCATTCACAGTTATTTTTATTTGAACGCGCTGTCGGCGGCCCACTTGCCGATTGATGCGACCCGGCTCGCCAGCGATGACGGCTATAAAAAATTCGTGACCGGTCGCCTCCGGGAAATGACCGGCTTGCGGCTCACTCTCGTCGATGCGGCGGAGAGTTTCCGCTTCACCGATGCCGATCCTGCTGTCGTCAATCGTGACGACATCGAGCGTCATATCCGAGTGGCCCTCAACATCCTCGGAGAAGGACGCGCCGAGCATAAAGAAATCGCGGCATGGGCAGAGCAGCTGCTGGAAGGGCTCTGTACGAAAGGGTCAACAAGTAATTACCTTGAGCCGGCGCGCCGGCAGTTCATCGCCCTGAGAACGGAAAACGAAGGGCTGAGAGCAAAGATCGGCGAGCGCGATGCGGCGCTGGCGATCGTCGAAACGAGAGCGGATGCGGTGGAAACCGGTCTTGCCGCGGCGCAGGCCGAACTCGCCGCACAGCGTGAACGGCTCGCCGGGTTCGAATATGAACGCGACGCGGGTGCCGCGGCCAGCGCACGGCTCGAGGCCGAGGCGGCGGAACTGCGGGTCGCGATCGGCGAGCGCGACGCGGCGCTGGCGATCGCCGAAACGAGAGCGAATGCGGCGGAAGCCGGTCTTACCGCACAGCGCGAACGATTGGCCAAATTGGAGCAGCATGGGGTCGAGCGCATCGCAACCGTTGACCGGCTGCAAGCCCAGACGACACTGTTCCGACAGGCGATCGCTCAGGCGCGGCAAAAAGCTGCGGAGCGCGATGCGAGCCTGAGCGCTCTGGAAGCGGAGGCGGTGCGGTTGCGAGCGCTGCTCAGCGAGCGCGACACCGTCATCGCCGCCGCGCATGACCAAAACCGCGCGCATGAGGCCGAGATTTTGCAGCTGCGCCAGGCAGCCACATCGGCGGAGCGGGTGGCGGCCAAACACGGTGCCAGCCTCCGCGCCGCCGAAGATGAGGTGGTGCGGCTGCGAACCCAGCTCGGCGAGCGCGACGCGGCACTGGCGGCCGCCGAGGCGGAAGCGGGCGCGGCCGAGACGTGCGTCAACGAGTTGCGCGCGGAACTGGCAACAGAGCGTTCACGGCTCGGCGAGTTGCAGCGCGAACGTGGCGAGCATGCCGCAGCCTTGGCGCAGCTCGAGATCACGGCTGAGACGGTACGGGCTGAGCTAGGCGAACGCGAGGTGGCACTGGCGGCGGCCGCGGCGAGAGCTGATCAAGCGGAGGCGAGCCGGGCCGAGGCGTGGGCGGAACTCGCGGCGCAGCGCACCCGGCTGGCCGAGTTGGAACGCGAACGCAACGAGCGCGAAGGCGCCGTCGACCGGCTCCACGCTCAGACGAGGTTGCTGCAACATGCGGTGATGCGGGCGCGCCAACAAGGTGAGGAACGCGCTGCGGGGTTTGGTGATCTCGAAAAGCAGGTGGTGCGGCTGCGAACCCGGCTCGGCGAGCGCGACGCGGCGCTGGCAGCGGCCGAGGCGTGCGTCAGCGAGTTGCGCGCGGAACTGGCAGCAGAGCGTTCGCGGCTTGGCGAGTTGCAGCGCGAACGCGGCGAGCATGCCGCAGCCTTGGCGCAGCTCGAGATCGAGGCTGAAGCGGTGCGGGCTGAGCTTGGCGAGCGCGAGGTGGCGCTGGCAGCAGCCGAGACGAGAGCTGATGAATCGGCGGCGAGCCGGGCCGAGGCATCGGCGGAACTCGCGGTGCAGCGCGCCCGGCTGGCCGAATTGGAACGCGAGCGCAACGATATCCTCGAGCTACGCAGCGAGATGGAGATCCTGCGACGCGACCTCTCGGCCGAGCGCCAGGTCGCGCGCGAGCTGATGACCGCCGCGACGGCAGATATGCTCGCGCCTCGAAGCCGCAACCGGGGCGGTCGTAGGCTGCTGAAGATGGCGGGGGTCAGCCGCGGGATGCGGGCCCGCGCGATCAGAGCGGCGGACCGCGCCCGCGACGCCAGATTATGGGCGGAGGCGACGCGGCATTATCACAAGGTGCTCGCCCGCGACCCGCACGACGCGGCCACCTGGGTTCAGTATGGGCATGCGCTGAAGGAAACCGGGCGCCTGGCGCAAGCCGAGACGGCGTATCGGCAATCGCTGGCGTGCGATCCCGGTGTCGCCGACACCCATCTGCAGCTCGGCCACGTCCTGAAGCTTCAGGGCCGAACCGCCTTGGCGCAAGCCGCCTATCTGCGCGCGTTTGCGCTTGATCCGGCGATGCCCTATCCGCTCGAGGAGCTGACGGCGCTGGGCTGGTCGCCGGCGCATGTGTCCGAACTGGGCCAGCTGCCGGCGATCCCGGGCATCTCCCAGCTGCACTCGCTGCGCGTCGCGGCCGATGCCGCCCGTGACCAGCGCGACTGGTCGAACGCGGCGCGGCTTTACGGGGAGCTGGTCGCCGCCGACCCGACGGCGCACGCGATCGCCGTCCAGCTTGGCCACGCCTACAAGGAAATGGGAGAGATCGAGCACGCGGCGCAGACCTATTACGCGGTGCTGGAGAAGACGCCGGCGGATGATGATCTGCATCTGCAGATCGGACATCTGGAGAAGATGCGGGGGGATTTCACCGCGGCGGCGGCGCATTACAAAACCGCGGCGAGCCTCAACCCGGCCAATGCCGACGCGGTGCGCGAATACGACGCGTTGAGCCACCGTCTGCGCGCGCTCTACCCCAAGGGGGAGCGCGAAGCGAAACCGGGGCCCGATCGCCCCGGCGGCGAGCCGGCCGATCATGCGGCGGCCGAGGACGACCTTCGCTTTCTCGACGCGCGTGCGGGCGAGATTTTCCGGCAACTGACGGCGGCTTTGACGTAACCGCGTCTTGGGGGATTGGCGATGCGCATTCTGATCGATCTGCAAGGCGCCCAGACCGGCAGCCGTTTCCGCGGCATTGGCCGCTCCGCCACGGCACTCACCCGGGCGATCATCCGCAACCGCGGCGACCACGAAGTCCTGATCCTGCTGAACGGGCTGTTCCCCGATACGATCGACCCGATCAGGAAAGAGTTCGCCGCGATCCTCCCCGCCGACCATATCGTGGTTTTCGCGGCTCCCTCGCCCGTCTCCGCTCGAGTCGCGGAAAACGCCTGGCGCGTCGAGGCGGCAGAGCTGATCAGAGAATGGGTCATCAACGCCCTCGCGCCAGACGCCGTACTGATCACCAGCCTGTTTGAAGGCTGGATCGACCCCGCCGTTGGATCGATACGACGGTTGGAGACCACGACAAAAACCGCCGTGCTCCTTCATGATTTAATCCCACTCCTCGATGCGGAGAGATATCTTGGCGATCCGCTAGAAAGGACTTGGTATTTTTCGAAGATCGATTTTCTGCGCAGATCTGACCTGCTGCTCGCCGTCTCCGATTCATCGCGGCGTGAAGCGATTGATGCAATAGGGTTTGATCCAGGCCGGGTCACGTCAATTTACTCCGCCGCCGATGAGCGTTTCGTGAACGACAGTTTTTCACTCGATGACAGCCGCGCATTTTTGAAAAGTTTGGGAATCCGACGCCGTTTTGTTATGCATGCCAGTAAAATCGAGCCGAGAAAGAATTTCGAGGGTCTTATCCGCGCCTTCGGACTTCTGCCGAAACCGATACGTGAGACCCACCAGCTTGTGCTGGTGGGAGATTACCGCCCTGAAATCGACAAACTAACCCCTCTTCGCCGCCTC
>DATJLK010000170.1:0-39818 GCA_035509615.1 Allostellaceae bacterium
AACGAGAACTTCGCCGTGCTTTCCATAATGGAGCTTATGCGACAAAAACCTAAATATCCGTTGAGCCGAAAACCACAAGATGCAGATTGCCGCCCATAACCGACACCGCCCAAATCCTCACCACCGAACATCACCAACCCGTAACCGTTGGGGTTGTCTACCGAAGCGAGCCGGGGCTTTGCCGTGCCATTTCCACAAATTAGCGAGGGGTCATTTTGGCGGCCAACCGATCGGTTGCAATCAAATTTCACTTTCCAACGTCTCGGCGAGGTGTAAAATCAACCTCGACGAGAAGCTGGCAACTCGGAATTTGTCGTGATTGCAAAGCTGTGCGTCTGAAACTGGGAGAAGAACATGAAAGCTAACCTAGTGGCTGGCATCATTGCTGCGACGATTGCAATTGGTACGGTCAGCGTGGCAGAGGCGGCTGTAATCGACTTGACCTTCGAAGGTCTCCAGAATCTAGAGCCTATCGATAATTTTTATAATGGTGGCCTTGGAGGAAATGGCTCTGGTCCTGGCCCCAACTTTGGTATCATCTTCTCAGCAAATTCTTTGGCACTTATAGAGGATAGTGCGGGTGGAACAGGAAATATCCAAGGAGAACCCTCGCCTGTCACCGCAGCGTTCTTCTTAAGCGGGGGCGCCGATACAATGGACGTACCAGCAGGGTTTACAACTGGATTTTCATTCTTCTACTCCGCAATAAATAATCCAGGTGTGATTAACGTTTGGAGCGGTCTTGACGGCACAGGATCGTTGCTCGCGACATTGGCTTTGCCGGTTACCCCCATGGGGCCCTACGGAACGCCGCCATGCACAATCGGCTCTCCTCAGATATTTTGTCCGTTTGAGCCGATTGGCGTTTCCTTTTCAGGAACTGCTGAGTCGGTTGATTTCGGTGGTACCGCGAACCAGATTGCCTTTGATAACATTACGTTAGGCTCCAGCACCCCCGTGGGCGGGGTACCGGAACCCGCTTCGCTCACGCTGCTTGGCGTCGGTCTTGCCGGGTTCGGGGTCTTGCGGCATCACCGAAAGAGTGCGTAAAGAAAATCGATACTTTCGAGACCGCTACCGACCTGCCGTTTCGGGGTTATTGTCGATTAAACCGTGCGTCGGTAGGCGCAAATATGTTAACGCGACATCGGAAACCGGGCGCGCCTTTCCAGAAGACCGGTTATGCGCGGAAAGCTGCGATTTGCCCCGGCGCGCGCTGGCTACTAGCTTAGAGAACATGCCCCGCCACATTGACCACGATATCATGCTGGCGCGCAAGGAAATCGCCGACGTGATCGAATGGGCCGACCGGCAGGGCTTCGTCGACATCGCCGCCACCTTGCGCCGCGCCCGCGATCTTCTGCCCCAACGACCGCGCTTGTACGATTACTGCGTCTATCTACTCGACCGCCTTGGCCCCTTTGGACAGTGGCGCGAAATTGGCACCGCGCAGTATGACGACGACGATGAGATGACGGTTTTGCTGCCGACCGCGCCCGGCATTGGCTCGACCGGCTTTATCCGCATCCGACTTGTCGAGGAAGGCCCGCCGCCGTTGCCGCTCGATTTGCAGCCCGTCCCCGACAAGGCCCGCTGATTGCATAATTCAAGGCTTTCGTGCATTCCCCCTGAGCAAGCGGCATCAATGGGTTACGGTTTGCATAAGATATGATCGAAACTCACCCCGAAAAACGGCTGATCGACTATGCACCGCGTCTCGATCTGGGGGCAGCCCCTCGACTGCCAGCTTGAGCAGTTCCGCACCGCTGGATGCGGCAACCGAGAGATCTGCCGCGAGACGTTGACCGGGCGCGAGCCAACCGGCGCGACAGACCGATTGTCATGGCCTCTACGGACCGCACGTCCCATAATCTTCCGCGTGACCCGCAGGGAGGATCGGATGGTCGCGATCAAATCAGTTGCCCATTTCAGCATTCCGGTCAGCGATGTCGCCAAAAGCACGCGGTTTTACACCGACATCGTCGGCTGTCGGCATCTGCAGACGGTGGGCGGCGGGCGGATGGCGTTTCTCGACGCCGCCGGAACCTGCCTGATCCTCGTCAAGCGTGAGCCGCCGATCAACCCGGTGCTGGAGGATCACGGCGGCGTCCATCACTCGTTCGCGGTGGCGCATGACGATTACCAGGCCGCACTCGATCATTTGCGCGGCAATGGGGTCGAGATCACCTTCGAGGAGGATCGCCAGGGCGGGGTGGTGAACGGGCCGCGTGCCTACTTCCATGATCCCGACGGCACCGTGCTCGAATTCATCGACCTGACGAGCTACGCCGGCCACCTCGGTTGATGATCGAGCGGGTGGTCGCGCTGACGCTCGGCGTACCGCCAGGCGAGGCGACGCACCAGCATCCCAAGGCTCGCGCCTGGCGCGCGCCACGCCTGCGGCAGGCAAGATGCGGCTGACCGAAGAGGAGCGGGCGATGCTTGCCGGCGCGTCCGGAGAGGTCCGGCGCTGGGCGATCTCGCATCAGATCGCGGTCGGCGAATTCTTCGACGCCGCCGATTTTGTCCCGGTGAGCCAGGCGCACGTCATGGCCGATACCGAATCCCTCGGCGAGGCCGGGGTGGGTTTTTTGGAAGGGCTGGCGGCAGCGCCGGAGGCCGAGCGCCGGGTGCGGGTGCCGACGATCACCGACCCGCGCGGCGTTGATTTCGCGGTCTATCGGCGGCTTGGGCAGAGCGAGTGGATGGCGTCGCTCGAACAGCGGGCGATCGACGCGTTGCGCGCGTTTGGCGTGCTGATGACCGACACCTGCATCAATTACCAGACGATCATGGCGCCGGTCAGGGGCGATCATCTTGCCTATGGCGACACCGGAGTTGTGATCTATTCGAACAGCGTCTTTGGTGCGCGCAGCAATTTCGAGGGCGGTCCGTCGGCGCTGGCGGCGGGGCTGACCGGCCGCACCCCGCGCTACGGCTATCATCTCGACAAATGCCGGCGCCCGACCCGGCGCTTTCGGCTCGCCGCCGGCCCCCGCGATCTCGCCGAATGGGGAGCGGTCGGCGCCATCGTCGGCGAGGCCTGCGGGTCGTATTGGCAGGTTCCGGTTATCGAGGGCATCGAGGCCGTACCCGGCTCGGATGCGCTCAAGCATTTCGGGACCGCGGCGGCGAGCTTTGGCTCGGTGGCGCTGTTTCACATGCCCGGGATCACTGCCGAAGACGCGGTCTTCGCCGGAGCGCCGCCCGATGCCGTCGTGATCGGCCCCGCCGAGATCGATGCGGTTCTGGCCCGTTACGCGGCGCCCGGCGACAAGCTCGACGTCGTTGTCTTTGGCGCGCCGCAATTGTCGCTGTTCGAGATCGAGGCGGTGGCCGAGGCGCTCGACGGCCGCCTGATCCATCCAAAGGTGACGGTTCTGGTCACCACCTCGCCCGAAATTAAATACGCCGCCGACCGAATGGGGCTGACCCGCCGGATCGAGGCGGCCGGCGCCGTCGTCGCCGCCGGCATCTGTTTTTACCAGAGTTACGCGCGCGAGATCGCCGAGGCCAATCACTGGGTCCGGCTGATGACCAATTCGGCCAAGCTCGTCAACATCATCGGCGGTTACGGCTACCGCCCGACCTTGGCGCGCCTCGAGCGCTGCGTCGATTCCGCGGTCGCCGGGCGAGTGCTGTAATGCGATCGTCCTTGTCTGGGCTCATATACGCGCGGCAAAGCCGGGATCATTCGTTTCGCACGGGCTAAAACCAGCACGCTGGGCACAAGCACGCTTCGTAATACCACCAAAGCTGAGAGCTGCAATCATGTTAACGATCGAGATCGAACGCGAACCAGATGGCCGGTGGATCGGCGAAGTCCCGGAGCTGCCAGGTGTGATCGCCTATGGCACGACGGAGGACGAAGCCCGCAACAAGACGGCGGCGCTGGCCCTTCGCGTCATCGCCGATCGAACTGAACATGGCGAGCCGGCCCCAATCGAGGCCCGCGATCTTTTTGCACCAGCGTGAGCACTTGGCCCTCTACCAGAGCCAGCCGCGTATTGCGGGCGCTTTATCGCATTGGATGGACGCTCGAACGGCAAACCGGTTCGCATCCTACGCTATCGCGTCGGGGATGGCGCTGCTACATGTCTGCTTTTCGAGACAATGAAGAGCTGGGCTCGCGCATGCTCACTCGCATCGCTCGACATACCGGAGTTCGGCCCGAGGATCTTTGAGCAATGCCGATCGTGCTGCGCTGTCACAAGGGGATCGGGCCGGCGGTGGTCGGGACCGCACTCGTCGCCGCCGACAATTTTTCGGCGCGCTACGATCTCGACCGCGTCAACGGAATCTTCTCGCGCCCCAACCACCAGCTCGCCGGCGAAAGCTATGTCGACCGCATCCTGGTGCTCGATCAGGCCAAGGGCGGGGTCGCCACTGCCTGGATGCTGCATGAGATGATGGCGCGGACGATCGTGCCGCGCGCGCTGGTCTTCAATCGCGTCAATCCCATCCTGGCGCAGGGTGCGGCCTTTGCCGGTGTGGCGCTGGTCGATCGTTTCGCCGATGGCGATGTGACGATGTTGTTGCGCACCGGCGACGAGTTGCGCGTCGACCCCGCTGCCGGCGTCGTCGAAATCCTCAGCCGCGACGAGTAGACCGACCCACGGCGACCGACCCACAAACGACCCGCCATCCGCAGCGAGCTTTGAAACACCCCCATAGATTCCCGAAATACACCCCATATCTTCACGGTTGGCGTGAGTCCGGGGGCAGCATGATGTCGACGACCTACCGCTATACGCTGCCGGTCGAGCAGACCGAATGGAAGTTCGACGGCAATACCGAAACTTGCTTTACATGGGAGTACGACGCGCCGCGCGAGGCGCTGTTGCAGCTTTACGCCAAGGGCAAAAAGCAGCAATGGGACGCGGCCGAGCGGATCGACTGGTCGCTCGATCTCGATCCGGAAAACCCGATGCTGCTCGATGACCGGGTCATCCAGATCTTTGGCAGCGACGTGTGGAACCGGATGACCGAAAAGGAACACACCCGGGTCCGCCATCACCTGCAAGCCGCGCAAATCTCGCAATTCATGCATGGCGAGCAGGGCGCGCTGATCGCGACCGCCAAGATTGTCCAGACCGTGCCCGATCTCGATGCGAAATTCTATGCCGCGACGCAAGTCATGGACGAGGCGCGGCATGTCGAAGCCTATTCGCGGCTGTTGCACGAAAAATTCGAACTCGCCTATCCGATCACCTCCGGGCTAAAGGCGCTGCTCGATGACGGGCTTTCCGACAGCCGCTGGGACATGACCTACCTGACGATGCAGATCCTGATCGAGGGTCTGGCACTGGCCGCATTCCAGCGCATCCGCGACCAATCTAAAAATCCGCTCGCCGCGGCGGTCAACGCTTATGTGATGCAGGACGAGGCGCGGCACGTCGCCTTTGGCCGGCTTGCTCTGCGTGACTACTATCCGCAACTGAGCGAGGCCGAGCGGCGCGAGCGGGAGGATTTTGTCGTCGCCGCCTGCTGGCACATGCGCGACCGGTTCAATCAGCGCGAGGTGTGGGAACGGCTGGGGCTACCGGTTGCGGAATGCCTCGAGATCGTCGACCAGTCTGAAGCGATGAATGTGTTCCGCAGCCGGATCTTCAGCCGCATCGTCCCGACCGTCAAAGACATCGGCTTGTGGGGGCCGCAGGTCCGCACGGCCTTCGCGGCGATGGGGGCGATCGAATTCGCTACCGTCGATGCCGCCGCGCAATTGGCGAATGACGCCCGCGTCGCCGAGGAGTTCGACGCGGGTCTGCGGCGGTACGGCGGCGCCCCGGCATGACGGGAGGCGATGCCGCGGAACTCGGCACTGCCGGCCTCGCCGTCGATCAATCCGGCAGCCCGAACACTTCTTCCGGCTGAAACAGGCCGCGGACCGGGTGAAAGCCCAGCGACACCAGAGGGTGGGGGCAGATTTCGGCAAACGCGGACGAGGTCAGGAGCGGTCGCGACAGCCGCTTGGTGAGACCCTCGATGCGCGAGGCGAGGTTGACGGCGGGGCCGATCACGGTGAAGTCGAGCCGGTCGGCGGCACCGACATTGCCGTAGGTAACCTCGCCCAGATGCAGGCCGATGCCGGTACGCAGTTCCGGCTGGTCGCGTTCGCGCCGGACCTGGTTGATCACGGCGAGCCGCTCGAGCCCGGCGGTTGCCGCCTCGAGTGCGCGCAGGCTCGACGGCGCAAAATCCTCGTCGTCTTCGGCGGGGAAGATCGCCAACACCCCGTCGCCCATGAACTTAAGCACCTCGCCCTTTTTCTCCTCGATCGGCGATACGACCGCGTCGAAATAATCGTCGAGCAGTTCGATGACGTCATTGCCGGCCGCCCGGTCGGAAAGACCGGTAAAATTGCGCATATCGGTCATCATGATGACCGCGCGCATGCGCTCGCCCTGCGCGCGGAAGATCTGTCCGGCAAGAATGCGGCGTCCGGCCTGCGGACCGAGATAGGTATCCATCAGGTTGCCGCTGATCCGGCGGATCGCGCGCGTGTCGATGATCGCCGCCAGCGCCGGATTGACGTCTTCGAGCTTGGCGATATCCGCGTCGCTGAACCCGCCGGCACGATCGGTCGCCCAGGCAACGGCCGGGAACCGGCGAAACGACCGGTTCAGCGCCAGCGCGAAATAGTCGGTGGCCCCGGCCCGGCGCATCCGCTCCAGCAACGGAAATTCGGGCACCGGTGCGTCGAGCCGGCGCCGCATCGGCATGCCGCGCTCGACCGTCTTGCGGATCGGGCTCAGCCGGTATTCGTCGGTCTCCTCCGAGCCGTGCAGGATGCGGTAATCCTCGATCACCTTGCGGTCGCGCCACCAGCGGGCGCCGACCCCGCGGATCTGCGGATGCAGCGTGCCGACATGCAGGCCGGCACGCCACAACGGCACGCCGTCACCCAACAACCGCCAGCACAACTCGTCGAACAGCTCGATTTCGCTATCGATCTGCGGCCCGTCGACCAGCAGCCAGCGCCCGATCTCGCCACCGAGGATCGGAGCGCCGAGCCCGGTATAGACGCCTTCGATGCGAAAGAATTCCTCGCCGGCAGTTTGCGGCGCCGGCTCGGGCGCTAACAACAGAGTTTCGGCAGCTGAGAGAGTCGAATTCATTTACCGGTTTAGCAATCGCACCTGATGCGGCCCGAAAGTGGGAACCACGGGGTTAGATAGGGCGGCTCGCGCGTTTTGCGACCGGTCGTGCTTTTCGCTCGCACCATAGGTGGTCTACGCTGCCGTCGCAGCAGCTTGACCACGCAAGGAACAACAATGCCCGCCTTTACCACGCGACCTGAGATCCGCGGCACCTTTGGCGCCGTCGCCTCGACCCATTGGATCGCCTCCGCGGTCGGCATGAGCATTCTCGAAAAAGGCGGCAATGCGTTCGATGCCGCGGCCGCCGCCGGCTTTACCTTGCAGGTCGTCGAACCGCATCTGAGCGGTCCGCTCGGCGAGGCGCCGATCCTGGTATGGAGCGCCGCCGCGCGGCGTTGCGCGATGATCTGCGGGCAGGGCAGCGCACCCGCCGCGGCGACGATCGGACGGTTTCAGACGCTGGGGCTCGATCTGATCCCGGGCACCGGGCTGCTCGCCGCGGCGGTCCCGGCCGCGTTCGGCGCATGGATGCGGCTGGCGCGCGACTGGGGGACGATGCCGCTGGCCGAAATCCTCGGCCCGGCGATCGCCTATGCCGAGGGAGGCTATCCGGTAGTCGAGCGGATCAGCGAAACGATCGCCGTGATGAGCGAGATGTTTCGCCTGGAATGGCCGAGTTCGGCGGCAATCTATCTGCCGCAGGGCCGGCCGCCGCAGCCAGGGCAATTGTTCCGCAACCCGGTACTTGCCGCGACGTATCGCCGGGTCCTCGCCGAAGCCGGCGGCGGCAGCCGTGAAACCCAGATCGAACGAGCCCGGGCGTGTTGGTATGAAGGCTTTATCGCCGATGCGATCGACCGCTTCTGCCGCCGGGAAAACGTGCTCGATGCTTCCGGCCGGCATCATGGCGGTTTGCTGACCGGCGATGATATGGCGCGCTGGCGGGTGCCGGTCGAGACGCCGCTCAGCTTCGATTATCGCGGGTATACTGTGTTCAAGGGCGGCCCCTGGAGCCAGGGACCGGTGCTGCTGCAGACCCTGGCGTTGCTGCAAGGATTTGATCTCGACGATCTCGATCCGCTTGGGCCCGATCTGGTCCACACGGTAGTCGAATGCCTGAAGCTTGCCTTGGCCGATCGCGAAGCCTGGTATGGCGACCCCGACTTTGTCGATGTCCCGATGGCGACGTTGCTGTCGCCCGCCTACAACGACGCGCGCCGGCGGCTGATCACCAGAGATGCCTCGATGGAATTGCAGCCGGGCCGCCCCGACCGCCGCACTCCGCGAGTGCTGATTGGCGGGCGTGAGATCGCGGCCGCCGCCGGCCTCGGCGAACCGACCGTCGACCGGGAACATCCCGGCCTCGGCGAGCCCACCCTGGACCGACAGGGGATGGTCGCCGGCGATACCTGTCATCTCGATGTGATTGACCGGTGGGGCAATATGGTCTCGGCGACCCCGTCGGGCGGCTGGCTGCAAAGCTCGCCAGTGATCCCCGAACTCGGTTTCTGCCTCGGTACCCGGATGCAGATGTTCTGGCTCGAAGACGGATTGCCGTCGAGCCTCGCACCCGGCAAGCGCCCGCGCAGCACGCTGTCGCCATCGATGGCGTTCAAGAACGGCGAGCCCTACATGGCTTTTGGCACCCCGGGCGGCGACCAGCAGGACCAATGGTCGACGCAGATGCTGCTGCACCATGTCGATCACCGGATGAATTTGCAGGAGGCGATCGACTGCCCGGCTTTTCATACCGAGCATCAGCCGAGTTCATTTTATCCGCGCGCGGCCAAGCCCGGCCTTGTGGCGCTTGAAGAACGCTTCCCGCAAGAGACGCGCACCGCCCTCGCCGAGCGCGGCCACCGTCTGGTCGTCGGCGGACCATGGTCGCTGGGCCGGCTTTCCGGCTGTGCCCGTGAAGAAACCCCGGAAGGCACGATCATCAAGGCCGCCGCCAATCCGCGCGGGATGCAAGGCTATGCCATCGGCCGCTGAGCATCACGGTCGCGGAACTCCGCTTGGGATTTCCCTGCGGCGCTGAGCGGGGGCGCAGGTTGCGGCGGTTGTTGCCGTTCTGCCGGCTGATTGCACTCGCCGCGGCGATGGGGCTGCCGATCCGGCCGGTACCGGCGATAGCGGGTGCGGCCAAGGCGGGCCTCGGCAGCGTGCGTTGGGGCGAGACCTCGCAGCAGCTCGAGCATCAATTCGGGATGACCGCAATGCCGCTGCCGCGACCGCTCGATTTTGGCGACAGCTATAGCGATGTCGTGCTGAAAGGCGACCGGCTGGGCGGCGTGCCGGTCGCCGTATTCTTTCAGATGGACAAGGCGACGCATGGACTGAGACGGGTTCAGCTCGAGCCGCTCGGTCATGCACTTAATCCGCGCGCGTTTGGCGCGATTGTAGCGGCGCTCGACGCGGAATACGGCCGGCCCGACCAGATCTGCGAGACGCCGCCGGTACCGGCCGCCGGTTTTCAATGGTCGGTAGAGGAGAAATGGCGGCGCAATGACGCGATGATCAGCGCCATCTTCCGCGATACCACGCTGCAGGCTTTCGAAGGCTGTCGATTTGGTCCGGCGAACGGATGGTGCGGTCTGCACGGACAGATTTTGGTCCGTCTCGCACCGCCGGCCGCGATTGCTGCCGCCTGTGTGCCGCCGGCGCGTCCCGGCTGAGCTGGTGGCATGATCCAGACATCGGGTGCCCATCCTTTTTTCCGTCGCCCCGGCTTTCGCGGGCATGACGGTGATTGTGCGCAGGCACCATTTGTCAGTATCGAACCGCTAGGGCGCGCAGGACAGATCGGTACCGGCAACAAATGGCTGCGATCCGCCGGCTGCCGATGGCGGGCACAACAGCCAAGCCGGCGCCGTTGCCGCTGGCGCCGCGGCCGGGGCGGCCGCAGCCGAGGTGGTGGTGGTTGACACCGCCGCCGCACCCGACGGCAGGCCCGCGCGACCGGTGCCGCCAAAGGTCGATGCGCCGATGCCCGACGTGGTGGCGATCGCCGAAGACGTCGAGCGCCCGAGATTGACCGTGCGCGTCCCGACCGTCCCGGATCCGGTTGCTGCGGCGGAGGCGGCGGCCTCGGTGGTCGTTCCGGTTGTCGTCCCGACCGTCGGCGCTGTGGTCGCGCCCGCGCCCGCTCCGGTCCGTGCGCCGGAAGTCGATGTCGGCGTCGTGGCCGTCGTTCCCGGGGTCGTCGTGGCGGTTGCCGTTGATGCGGTTGCGGCAGTCGTGATGCCGGACGGGGCGGCAAGCGGCGGCAGGCTCGCCGCACCTGGTGCTGTCGCCGTCGTTGTCGAAGCGACCCCGCCGACCCCGTTTGTCGCTGCGGTTTGCGCGGCCGACGGGATCGCCGACGCAGCCAGAAGCAATGACGCCAGGGTTGCGACCAGAGGCAATATTCCCGACCGGAGAAAAGCGATCATCATTTCCGACCGGAGAAAAGCGATCATCGTCATTCGGTAGTACCTTGATGCAAGAGCGCAGCGCGTCCATCGCCTCAAACCCGATACGCGCCATCACGCGGATTCATCCGCGGCCGGTCGCCATCATGCCGCCAATGTGAGAAAGACAGAGGCCCCGCGCTCCGGTTTGGTGATCGCGCCAAGATCGCTTCGCCAGCGCTCGGCACAGGACAGAACGCTTCCCGGATCCGATGGTTACAGCGTTTCCTCGGCGGCGGGACGTGCGAAGCTGTCCGCTCCCGCCCGGCCATCCCCGGATGTCCCGAAGAGCCTGCCTCGGTTCTAAACAGGGAACAAGCCAGGCCAGGGAACAGGCCAGGCCAGCAGCTCGGCGACCGGCCGACCGCCGCGTTTTGGCGAGCTCGATTGCGGGGCTGACCGGAGCCAAGCCGAGGGTATATGATGCCGGCATGCCGAGGCTCAGCGTCAACTTGAATAAGATTGCGCTGCTGCGCAATTCCCGCCGCACCGGCGTGCCGGATGTCCTGCGTTTTGGCCGGATCGCGCATGATGCCGGAGCCGATGGGCTGACCCTGCATCCGCGGCCCGATGAACGTCACATCCGCCGCGACGACGTGCTCGGCGTCGCCCGGATGATGGCGCCGTGGCGGCCCGGTTGCGAGTTGAACATCGAGGGTTATCCGGATCAGCGCCTGCTCGATCTGGTGCGCGAGGTCAGGCCCGAGCAGTGCACGCTGGTGCCCGATATGCCGGGCGTGCTGACCTCGGAAGAGGGATGGAAACTCGGGCCGCAGGAACGCGATGTGGTTTTACCGGCGCTCGATGCGCTCAAGCGGATTGGCGCGCGCGTGATCCTGTTCATCGATCCCGACCCGGCGGCGGTCGATCGGGTGTCCGATATCGGCGCTGACGGGATTGAGATATACACCGGCGGCTATGCTGCCGGTTTCCGCGCCGGCGAGCCCGGGCGGTTGCGCGAGGCCTGTGCCGCTACCGCGCGCCGCGCCGCCGATCTCGGTCTTGTCGTCAACATCGGCCATGACCTGAACCTCGATAACCTGCCGCCGCTGGTCGCGGCGATGCCGGGAGTTGCCGAGGCGTCGATCGGACACGAACTGACCGCCGATGCGCTGGTCATCGGTTTTGCGGCGGCGGTGCGCGCATACCGCGCGGCGCTCAACAGCGGCGCGTGACAGCATCTGACGGTCGGCCGCAATGTGCAGCAAAACCACTGCCGGCAGCAAAACTCGGGCCAGCAGGCGGATTTGGGACAAATCGGGGGTGGATTGCGAGCGGAAGCCAGCCGGGGTGGCCATCCGCCGCGCGACAGGGTCACGGCGGCGATGAGGTATGTAACACGGGTGCTGCAGCCGGGTGAGACGATCGTTTACGCCTCGTCACTGCATTGGATCATTTTTCTGCGCGCCATCCTTGCGGCGACTGTTTGCGTGATCCTGATCGTCGCTGCCATCTATGTCTCGGGCTACCAAAACCAGTATTTGAGCCTGGCGCTGTGGATCGCCGCGGCGATCTTTGCCGTGTTGGCGCTGTCCGCCGGCCTTCGAGCGCTGGTTCGCCGTGCCGCGACCGAGTTTGCGGTCACCGATCATCGCGTCATTTACAAGACCGGGTTGTTGGGGCGCCATACACTTGAAATGAACCGTTCAAAGATCGAAAGCGTCGATGTCGACCAGTCGATCGCCGGCCGTGTGCTCGACTATGGCACGATCATCGTTCGCGGCACTGGCGGCAGCCTGGAGCCGATCCGATATGTCGCAGAACCGCTGATCTTCCGCAGCCATATCACGGCTGGCGATTTTCGCGCCTAGTCGTCCGAGACGGGCTGAAAGCGTCGGGTGCATCCCCATGGGGGTGGCGGCGTTGCCCGGGTGCGGCCTTTCTGACATCATCGCGACCGATTGCGGAGCCTATATGATGCGAATGCCAAAGAGCGGAACCGGATGCGATGTTGTTTGATCTCGGCTGGTCGGAGATCCTGCTGATCGGCACGGTGGCGCTGGTGTTTATCGGACCCAAGGATCTGCCAAAGGCGATGCGCGTCGCCGGTTATTGGGTCCGCAAGGCCCGTACCTTGTCGCGCGAGTTCCAGAGCGGCATCGATCAGATGATCCGCGAGGCCGAACTCGACGAGATGCGGCAAGAGCTGAAAAAGGCTGCCGAGTTCGACCTGAACAAAGAATTCCAGCATTCCATCGACCCGACTGGAAGCCTCAGAGAAGGTCTGACACCGCCCGAACTGCCAAATTTCGCAGCGGCGCGGGACACGACGGCGGCGACCGGCGGCGCGGTCGGGACGATTGGCGACACGCCGGTCGCAGACGCCGAGTTGGTTTCGACGGCCCAGTTTGAGGCAGCGCCGGCCGCGCCGGCGGGACTTCGTCCGCTTGAGCCGCCGCCGGCGCCGGCCGTCCCCGGCCCCGCAGCCGAGCCCGACCGGATTGCGCCGGACGAGCCTCACGCCGCGGCGGCGCCGCGACCGGAACCCGGCGCCGGTGCTGACGATTTCCAGCCGCCCAAACCGTAAAGGGCGGAAATGAGCGACGACGACCGCGAGGCCGAACTCGAAGCCGGCAGGATGCCGCTTCTCGATCACCTGATCGAATTGCGCAACCGGCTGATGTGGTCGATCGGTGCGATCATGGTCGCGTTTCTCGTCTGCTATCAGTTCAAGTTCAGGATCTTTGCATTTTTGGTCCATCCGTTGGCGGTGATCTTTCACGGTCAGACCGGGCGGCATCTGATCTACACCGGCCTGACCGAAGCATTCTTTACCTATGTCAAGGTTTCCTTCTGGGCGGCGCTGTGCATCGCCTTTCCGATCATCGCGATGCAGCTCTGGAAATTCGTCGCGCCCGGGCTTTACAAAAATGAAAAGCGTGCGTTCTTCCCGTACCTGTTCGCCACGCCGGTGTTATTCCTGATGGGTGCGGCGCTCGCCTATTTTATCGTCATTCCCTATGCTTGGCGGTTTTTTGTCAGCTTCGAATCGCCTGGCGGGCCGGGCACGCTGCCGATCGTGCTGGAGGCGAAGGTCAACGAGTATCTGTCGCTGGTCATGACGCTGTTGTTTGCGTTCGGGCTGGCATTCCAATTGCCGGTGCTGTTGACCTTGATGGCGCGGGTCGGGCTCGTCACCGCCGCCGGCCTCGCCTCCAAGCGACGCTATGCGATCGTTATCATGTTCATCGTCGCCGCGGTGCTGACCCCGCCCGACATTATCAGTCAAACCAGCCTGGCGATCCCCCTCATCATCCTCTTCGAGGCTTCGATCATCTCGTGCCGTCTGGTCGAAAAGGCGCGCGCCAAGCGCGAGGCCGAAGAGGAAGCCGAACTTGCCGGCAAAGGCACCGCGGCACCCGGCGAATGACGCCCTTTAAGCTGTGAAACGGTCGCGACAGCCGATTTCAAGCGGCCCGGTCAGACAACCGCCGCTGTTGATCGTCATGTCGGGTTGTTCGTCGTCGAGCAATCTCGCGATGCCGGCGTGAGGGTCCCGCGGGATCAAAGCGCGCCAGCCGGGATCAAAGCGCGCCAGCCGGCAAGGCGGCAGCATTCGCCAGCCGGCGCTCGCCTCGACCATGATCCTATTGGATCGAAGCGCCCGAGCTCCGATCCGATAGGTAAATCATGGTCTCACCCTTGGAATAGAGGGCAGGATTCACGCATGAAATGGAAGCTTTGTTTCCATTTCATGCGATCCTGCTCCTCGAGCCATTCATCAGCCGACAGGCCAGGCGGTGGCGGCAGCGGCCGCTCGCCGGTCGAGCGGTTCAGTCGATCTGCCAGCAAAGCAGTGACGGGGGGCTCCCGGGGAGCGTCGCCTCACCGGGAGCCCATCTATTCCCCGATCTACATAAGGGTGCGATCTCGTACGGATATTCGTAATCGACCGAATATTCATAACAGCCGATGTGTTCGATCCCCGGATAAGCCGCTTCGATCGCTGCCAACGCCGCGGACAGAGTTTCGAAATCGCCGGTATATTGGAGCCGGCTGTTCCAGACCCCTTTGTAGGCTCGGCTCAACCTCCCGAACTCGGGCGCATTGGTTTCGGGGATGCGATCGATATAGGCGGTGATCTCGGCACTTGCTGCCGCGGATGCGCGTCCCTCATCACGGGTGATTTCGACGCGATAGGTCAGGTACGCCATTCTGTCCACCTGTCAGTTTAAAGATTGATGATAGCGCCGCCCCAACCGGTTTGATCCCGGAAAGCGCATCATCAGGGTGTCGGATCACCCGCTCCTCTTTGAGCAACAACAGCGCAAAGCCCGATGGCAGACGCCAGCGGCGGCCATGCCTTTGATCGCGGCGATGCGCGGTGTTCGATAGTGTTTTACGCGTCTCGGAGCCCACCAGGTGTGCCCACCATGAACGTGGGCACGATTGTAGTTGACCGGACCTCATCGGCCGGTTTTACTCACCGGGCGTGAAGGTGCGGGATCTGCCGATGAGCGAGACGCTGCTGCACGACATCGCCGATTATTGCCGCCGCGCCGGCATGGCGGAATCGACTTTTGGCCGGCTCGCTGTCAATGACGGCAAGCTGGTCAGCCGGCTGCGTCTGGGTGGCCGGGTCACGACCGACACCGCCGACCGCGTCCATGCCTTTATCGCACGCCAGCCGCAACCCGAGGTCAACGGCTCCGCGCCCCACCATTCCGGTGTCGGCCGTTCCGTCGTCAACGGTATGGCGATGGCTCCGCTCACGACACCAGCTATCACTGCCCTCGACGCTCCCGGCCGCAACTTTCGTTTTTACGATAACCGCCAGAAATACCTGCTGTTTGTCACGACCTGCAGCGAGAAGTGGGCTATTGCCCAACGAGTGGGCATGGAGTTGGGCAACATCCACCCACGCCCGCCGGCGTTGCGGCTGTTTGATGCCGGCACCGGCGACGGCACCGTGCTGACGCGCACGATGCGGGCGATGCACCATCGCTTTGCGACGATGCCGTTCTACATCGTCGCCAAGGAGATCAGTCTGGAAGATGTCCGCCTGACGCTTGAAAAGATGCCCGACCGCTTGTTCGAGCACCCGGCGACCGTGCTAGTCATGACCAACATGTATTATGCCGAGGCGCCGTGGCTGACGCCGCATTCGGTGACCGCGGCAACCAGCCTCCTGTGGCACGAATTGCCGCTCACCGGCAACACTGCGCACGATTTCGAACTGCAGATCGGCGACCTGCAGGGGTTTCTCGGACAGCACTGGCAAGCGCGGGTCAGCGGCAAATCGGGCAACCCGGTCTACGAAAAACCGGTCGTGCTGGTAATCTATCGCGAGGACCATAAATTCCTGCTCGACCAGGTGCGGCCGCACCGCGGGACGACCCGCGCCGATTACGATCTGGTGATCGCCTCGCAGCCCTATCGCGCGCGCGCCCCGGTCGAATTCAAGGCGCGCCGGATCATCGCCCCGCTCGCCCGCAGCCTCGCCCCCGGCGGTCGGCTGATCGCAATCCATTCGCACGGCCACGACCCCGGGCTCGAGATCATCCAGCAGCTGTGGCCGGGCGAGGACCCGTTCACGACCGACCGGCATGCGCTGTTGCGCGCCGCCAAGGCCGAACTCGGCAGCGCCGCGCGCGCGTTCAATTTCGGCGCCTATGCCGATGCCCGCTCGCTGTTCCGTTACGACATGCACACTTTGCCAAGCGAGATCAGCGAGACGATCGGCACCTCGACCCTGTTCGCCGCGTGGAATGCCGCGGTCTATGTCGCCCAGATCGAGGATGAGCGGCTGTCCGGGGCGATCAGCAGCGGCGCCTATCTCGACGCGACCCGCGAGGTGCTGCGCAAATATGATGGGCTGTGGTTTTGGGACGAATCCTACGTGATCTCGCGCAAGAGGGATTCGGGATGACGATCATGACGGCACCGCCGCCATTGCCCCCAATGCCGGGCGAGCGCGACCGCAACCGCCGCATTGCCGGGTTGATCGGTGCGGCCTCGATCGAAATCTCGCCGCGCGACGACCTGGCGCGCGAGCGGTTAGCCGAGTTCTTGCCGCCGGGCACGACGGTGTTTGTCAATCATCCCGGCAGCGTCACGCATCACGACATCGTGGCCGCCTGTGCACGGCTGCGGCGGGCGGGGTTTACGCCGATACCGCATGTCGCAGTTCGCCGGCTGGCGAGTTTCACCCAAGCCCGCGATTTTTTTAGCCGTGCGGCCGGCGATGCCGGGGTGACAGGGGCGCTGGTGATTGCCGGCGATGTCGTCCCGGCGGTCGGCCCGTTCCGTGACAGTCTCGACCTGCTGGCAACCGGGGTGATCGAAAGCAATGGCATTGGCGATGTCGCCTTTGCCGGCTATCCCGAAGGCCACCCGCGGATCGATCGTCACAGTCTCGACGCGGCGTTGCGCGCCAAGCTCGCATCGGCGCGCCAGCGTGGGCTTGGGGTCACGATCGTGACCCAATTCGGCTTTGATGCGGCCCCGATCCGGCGCTGGATCGCCGGGCTGCGGGAAGACGGCATTCGCTGTCCGATCCGGGTCGGCGTCGCCGGTCCGGCGACGATCGCCACCCTGGCCAAGTACGCGGTGCGCTGTGGTATCGGCGCGTCGCTGCGCGCACTCGGCCGCGGCCAGAGCGCGTTCGCCCGGATTCTGACCGAAGCGACCCCCGACATGCTGATCGAAGCGCTTGTGACCGGCGAGGACCGTGGCACCCCGCTGGACGGCTTGCATTTCTTTACCTTTGGCGGCGTGTACCACACCGCAGCCTGGTTGCATGCCCGCGGCCAGGCGCTCGCCCGATCACCGGGGTGAGGCTCGGCTGCCGATCGTCGGCGTGGGGGGATTTGTCCCACAGGGCCAGGCCCGGGCGGGCGCGGTGAGGGGTTCGAGAGTGAAGCAGCTAGCTAAATTGAACGCGGCCCCGGCTTTTCGCCGGGGAGCGCTTCATTGACCGTCGATCTGGGAGAAAGGCAATGCAACCCATACCGCTCGGCGGCTATGCCGGTTCGGCGGCGACGAGTTCGCGGGCCGGGCGCAGAAATTCGAGGTCGAACACGCGCGTCGCCATGACCTGGCAGCGGCGGATCAAACGGATTTCATCGGCGCCGTAATCGGCGATCGCGCGATGGATCGTGCCGAGACGATCCCAGATCAGCAGATCATCTTCCGCCCAGGCATTGGTATAGCGAAACTTCATCTGCAGCTGGTGCGCACACAGGCTGCAGCCTGTCCTATCAGGAAAAAGAGTCCTATCCAGCCGCAGAACAATATTCCTCGCTCGCCACTCAAAAACCCGCAGTCGAGCCCGTCTTGGACGAGGAAGGCGACGCCGATGGTCAAGATGCAGGCGTCATAGCCGTGTTCGTGCGGACTGGCCAGGAGCGATCCAATCCAATCGCGAGCGCCGCCGCCTTCAGCGAAAAGGGAACCGGCCGCGCCCAGATGACGCCTACGATCAGCGCGACTGCAGCGGACACAACGGTTTGTACCATCCACGAGATCGGCGCTGACACACCGTGCGTTCGCAACACACCGAAAACCGATATCATTGCCCATGTAAACGCCTGTTTCGGGAAGTCACTTACCGCCGAAGCGCGGTCGGCCAGGGCGTTAAAAATTCGGGCCCAGCTCTGGATAGATCAGCAGGGTCGCGGCGATCCACATCACAAATGCGCGCTCGCGTAAGCCATCGAACCAAGTGGAAAGGTAAATAGGAGAAGGGTCGGCGGACAATCAAAATGTTCAAGAACATAATGCGAAAAACCTATTAAAATCGATATGGGGATCCCCGAACTACAAAGATTTCAAATAAAATTTGCGGCCTTTATAGCGGTAACTGGTGGCCGACCCCTGGCTGCCCCGTTAAGTGACTGCGTTAGCGGCCGTTGCGCCGCTCTGCGCGAGAGCCCGGATGAAGTGGGTCCGTGTCAAGCGAAATTCTGGTCTTGTGCCCAATGCGATTCGATCAGCGCGGGTTCGGCAGCGGCGAATGCCGCGGTTGTGAGTGCGGGGCCGTGTAATGGATTTGGGCCATTTGGAGTGATCGTTTTCGCTCGCACCGGACCGCCCGACCGCCCCCCGCGGCTTGCATTTGCGTCAACTTGGCGGTTTCATTGCGACATCGAGCATGACGTTGGGCAGGATCTCGCGCAATACGCTGCGCAGCGTCGCCTCATCCTGTCCGATGGCGCTGGCGAGAAGCCGGCGCGAGCCGCGCCGCAACACGCGGGCGGTGGCGCGACCGTCACTGCCCGGCCGGATTGTCGCAAACGCGTCGGCAGGCTCGATCCGTTTCAACACCCGGCGCAGCGCCTGCAAGCCCTCGGTCGTCTCGACATCATAGGCGGGCGCTTCCGCACTGGCCGGCTCGGCTTCTTCCTCGACCGCGGCGTCGATCGCTTCGACCGCGCGATAGCGTGACAATGATTGATAGATCGCCCGGCCGGGCTCGGTATCGATGCGCGATTGCAGTTCCCAGCTTTCACCGCGGGCCGAAAGCTCGGTGATCAACGCGAACAGATCGTCGCTGTCCTCTTCGTGCGAACAGGTCAGAAAGGCGAGCCGACCGTCATGCTCGACGACCCGGTCGTCATCCTCGGGGAAGCCGAGTTCGGCGAGCGCGTTGTCGAGCGCGCGACGCGAGGCAACCAACAGCGTCGTCACATGCAAGCGCCGTCCGCCTTCTGCCGGGTCTTTCTCCGCCATCATCTCCCTCCGATGCGACGCCATCCGCCGGTCGCAATCCTAGGCGGAGCTGATTTGGCGCGCGATCTAAAATCCGCAATCCCGGCCGCTGCTAGTCGGGCTGAGCCTCGCCGGCCCGGTTCAGCCGGACATCGCGATCGAGATAAATGCTCATCATCAAGCCGATACCGAACATCACCGTCAGCATCGCGGTTCCGCCATACGAGATCAGTGGTAGGGGAACACCAACCACCGGGATCAGTCCCGTCACCATCGCTATGTTTATAAAGACGTAGAGAAAAAAATTGGTGACGATGCCGAGGCACACCAGCCGGCCGAAGTGATTGCGGCTGCGCAAGGCGATCGCGAATCCGTAGGCAATCAAGGCGCTGTAGAGCGCCAGCAGCACGAGGCTGCCGACGAGGCCGAATTCCTCGGCCAAGGTGGTAAAAATAAAATCGGTCTGCTTTTCCGGCAAAAAGCTCAAATGGCTCTGAGTGCCGTGCAGAAAGCCCTTGCCGAACAGACCGCCAGATCCCAGCGCGATCTTTGATTGCAGAATATGATAGCCGGCGCCGAGCGGGTCGCTGTCCGGATCGAGAAACGTATAAATTCGAACCTTCTGATAATCACGTAGAAACTTCCACACCATCGGCAGCGACATGCCGAGAGCAACAATGCCAACCCCAAACGCCAATAGCCGAACCCGGGCGATGAACATCACGACGAGGCCGCTCATCAGCAGCACCATTGCGGTGCCGAGATCCGGTTCTTTGAGAATGAGCGCGGTCGGCAGCAGGATCATCAACCCCGGCAAAACCAAATACCGAAACTTGGCGATGTTGTCATCGCCGAGACCATGAAAATAGCGGCCCAGCGACAGCACCAATGCGAGGCTCATCAACTCGGAAGGCTGCAGCTGAATGACCCCGAGATCGATCCAACGCTGCGCCCCCATGCCGACAAAGCCGCGCATATCGACGGCGACGATCAGCAACAACGTGACGATGTATGTCCAATAGGCGATCCGGAACCATCTGCGGACCCCGAGCAGCGCCGCCCCCAGCATCGGGATGAGTGCGATGGCAAAGCGGGTCATCTGCTTGGTCGCCCAAGGCTGCATGTTGCCATCGGCGGCGGAATACAAGGCGGCGATGCCGATGCCGGCGACAACCGACACCAGGACCACGAGGTCCCAGCGCAGCCCGAGGATTCTCTCGACGAGGTGCAGCGGTGCGCGACCGAGCCCCGGGGGCAGCGCCGTCACCGGCTCACCCGCGGCCGGTAGTCGAGGTATCGTGCGCCGGCTGGTTGTCGAGTGCGGGCGCGGCGCCGGGCGACGCCGGAGCGGCCGGAGCAGACCCGGCCGCCGCCACCCGGTTGCTCGCGGGTACCTGGCGCGCCGGATCGCGCCGCTGCACTTCGCGCAGCACATCGCGACAGATCGGTGCCGCGACCTCGGAGCCGAACCCGGCATGCTCGACGATCGTGGCGCAGACATAGCGCGGGGCGCTGACCGGGGCAAACGCCACGAAGAGAGCGTGATCGCGATCCTTCCATGGAATCTGGTCCGGTTTGAGGCCGTGATCGCGCTCCCATTGGGTGATACGGCGGACCTGAGAGGTGCCCGATTTGCCGCCCATCGCGAATTGCGGCTCGGTGATGCGCGCGGCATAGGCGGTGCCGCCCGGCTCGTTGACGACGGCATACATGCCGTCGAGCACCCGGGCGCGGGCATCGTCATCAAGGTCCAACGCGGCGAAATCGGGTGCTGCCGTATCGCCGCCCGGCGTCATGATCCCAGCGGGGCGAAAGAGATGCGGCACCACCGCCCGGCCGGTCACGAGCCGGGCAGCCATCGTCGCAATCTGCAGCGGGGTTGCCAGCACCGAGCCCTGCCCAATTCCGGCAATCAAGGTTTCGCCCTCCTGCCATGCGGTCCCGGTGGTCGCGAGCTTCCACTCGCGGGTCGGCATCAGCCCGCCCTTTTCACCCGGAATGTCGATGCCGAGCGGGGCACCATAGCCGAGGCGATCCGCCATTGCCGCCAGCCGATCGATCCCCAGCCGCATCGCAGTCTCATAGAAAAACACGTCGCAGGATTTCTTGATCGCATCGCGCAAGCGGATCGTGCCGTGACCGCCTTTGCGCCAGCAGTGAAAGACGGCATTGCCGAGTTGGATCTGACCGGTGCAGGTGATCGTCGTCTCGGGGGTCAATACGCCCGCCGTCAGGGCCGCCAGCGCCGACACCGGTTTAAAGGTCGAGCCCGGCGGATAGGTGCCGGCGATCGCCTTGTTCGATAACGGATGGCGCGGATCACCAGACAGCTGCCGCCAAACCGCCGGCTTCAGACCGTCGGTAAACACGGTCGGATCAAAACCGGGGCTCGACACCAGCGCCAGAACCTCGCCCGTTACCGCATCGAGCAGCACGCAAGCAACGCTTGGTTCGGTTGCGCAACGCTGGGTGACAAACTCCTGCATCGCCATGTCGAGCCCGATCACGACATCCCGGCCGGGCTCGCTGTCGACGCGGGCGATCTCGCGCACAACGCGGCCAAACGCGTTGATCTCCACCTGGCGGGTCCCGGCGGTGCCGCGCAGCGCCAGATCCTGGGCCTTTTCGATGCCGGCCTTGCCGATCCGAAAATCGGGCAGTTCGAGCAGCGGATCGCCGGTCAGATCCTGCTCGGATACCTTCGCGACATAACCCACGACATGGGCCGCGGTGTCGCGATACGGGTAGTTGCGCGTCAGCCCCTGCTCGACCGAGATGCCCGGCAGTTCCGGCACCGCAACCTCGACCCGGGCCATCTCGTCCCAGCTGAGATTGTCGCGAACCACGACCGGAACAAACGAATGTTTGCGCCGGATCTCGCGCAATACGCGGCTGCGATCAGCCTCGTCCAGTTCGATCAGGCCAGCAACCCCCTCAAGTGTCGCGTGGATGTTGCCGGCCTGCTCGGCGACAATGACGAGATGATAATCCTGGCGATTGTCGGCGAGCGGCGTGCCAAACCGATCGAGGATGCGCCCACGCGGCGGCGCTATGAGCCGCAGATTGATGCGGTTTTCGTCGGAGAGCACCTTGTAGCGCTCGGAATCGACGATCTGCAGCTGGAATAACCGGCTGACCAGCGCGGCGAGCAGCAGCACCTGGCCACCCGCAAGCACCACCGCCCGTCGCGTAAAATGGCGATAGCGCTGCACCTCCCGTTGCAGGCCGGCGCCCGACAGCGTTCCTTTCGCCCGCATGGCTCAACCCGGCCCGATCAATGCATGCTGGGTGCGACCCAGCATAAAACTCGCGATCGGAAACAGCGCGATTGTCAGCGCAGCGCGAAAAATGCTGCCATTGGCGCTGAGTAGCTGCCAGCCGAGGAGGCATTCAAGCGCCCATAGGGCGAATATCGCGGCAACGGTCAGCACCGCAAAACCGGCCCAGACAAACGCAAAAGTGCGGTTGACGAACCAGCGCCGCGCCCGCAGCACCGCGGCTCGCGACAGCAAGAGCAGGAGGGGGGTCACACCGGGCGGGCCGCCGCACAGGAGGTCATAGCCGATGCCGATGCCAAAGAGCGCGATCGGCGGAAGCAGGTCCGGCCGGTAGACCGTCCAGTGATAGACGGCCATCAAGGCAAACGCCGGGGTCAGCACTGCATAGCCGGGAAGCGGGATGGGTTCGAGCGAAAGCAGGGCCGCCACCAGCGTCGTCGCGACCGGCAGCAGACACGCTGCCCGCGCGCCGATCGGCGAGGTCGCGAGGGCCCGGCGCGTCCCCATCGCCTTCGGCCTCAATGCCGGCTCGTCTTTGCCGCCCGCGGTGCGGCACGCGGCGAGATGTGCGGGACTGCGAGCGGCATCGGCAAGCCGTCGGCGAGCCCGTAATCGACGATGCGGACATACTCGACCTGCGCCAGCGGGGCGTAAGGCTGGACCCGGGGGATCCCGGATTCGACCTGACCCACAACCCCGACCGGCAGTCCGGGGGGAAAGATCCCGCCCTCGCCCGAGGTGACGATCCGGTCACCGATCTTCACCGGTGCCGCCGGGTCGAGGTACCACAGCGAAGGCGATTGCGAATTGTCGCCGGCGAGGATCGCCCGCTGCCGAGAGCGCTCGACGATCACCGGCACCCGCGAGTTCAGATCGGTGATCAGCAGAATGCGCGCGGCGCGCACTCCGACTTCGTAGACGCGGCCGATGAGACCTTCACCGACGACCGCAGCCTGGCCGCGTTCGACGCCACTGTCGCTGCCGGCATTGACCATCACGTTGCGCAGATAGGCGCCCCCCGAACTGGCGATCACTCTTGCCGAGACAAAAGAGCGCGAAGCATCAGGGACAAGTTTCAGCAGGTCGCGCAGCTCCCTGTTTTCGTCGGCCAACGCCAGCGCCGCTTGCTGCCAGTGCAGCAATCTGCGGTTTTCCTCGGTGAGGCGCAGATTGTCCTGATAGAGGTCGACCATCGCCTCGACACGCTCGGCAAACTGGTCGATCACCATGAACGGACGCGACACCATGTCGAGAAATGGCGCGGCGTAATCGGTTACCGAAATGCGGACCGACTCGAACATGACCTGGTCGACCTTGCCGAGGATTATCATCAGCACGGAAACGACGACGAGAAGCGGGGCGACGACCCGGTGGGCCGCCGAGCGGCGCAACATCGACAGCGGCGTCACGGCACCCCCGCCGCCGGCTTCGGTGAGCGGGGGCAATGCCGCTCAGGCTCGCCCGGGCCGGCAATAAGGACCGATGCCGTCGCACCCGTTTCCATCCCGACCCGGCCTCCGCGCAGGGTTGTCGGCACAAGCCGCTACCAGGTGTTGATCAGCACCGATTTCAGCGTCTTCATTTCCTCGAGCGTGCGGCCGGTGCCAAGTGCGACGCAACTCAACGGATCGTCGGCAATCGACACCGGAAGCCCGGTGGCGTGGCGCAACACCAAATCGAGGTTTCCGAGCAGAGCGCCGCCTCCGGTTAGCACGATCCCTTTATCGACGATGTCGGCGGCGAGTTCGGGGGCGGTGTGTTCGAGCGCCACTTTCACCGCTTCGACAATCGAGCCGACCGGTTCGGCGAGGCTTTCGGAAACCTGACGCTCGCTGATCACGATCTCCTTTGGCACACCATTCATCAGATCGCGTCCTTTGATCTCCATCACCCGCCCTTCGCCATCCTCGGGCATGCAGGCCGAACCGATTTCCTTCTTGATCCGCTCGGCGCTGCCCTCGCCGACCAGCAGATTATGATTGCGGCGGATATAGGCGATGATCGCTTCGTCCATCTTGTCGCCGCCAACCCTTACCGAGCGGCAATAGACAATGCCGCCCAACGATAGCACCGCAACTTCGGTCGTCCCGCCGCCGACATCGACGACCATCGAGCCGGTCGGCTCGGTGACCGGGAGCCCGGCACCGATCGCCGCCGCCATCGGCTCCTCGATCAAAAACACCCGCCGGGCTCCGGCGCTTTCTGCGGATTCCTGGATCGCGCGCCGTTCGACCGCGGTCGAACCGGACGGGACGCAGACGACGATCTGCGGGGTCGCAAAACTCCGCCGGTTGTGGACCTTGCGGATGAAGTGCTTGATCATCTCCTCGGTCACCTCGAAATCGGCGATCACACCGTCGCGCAGCGGCCGAATGGCCTGGATGTACCCGGGGGTGCGGCCGAGCATCAGCTTGGCTTCTTCGCCGACTGCCAGCACCTGCTTGCGCCCTTTGACATTGGCGATCGCGACAACCGAAGGCTCGTTGAGGACGATGCCGCGTCCTTTGACATAGACGAGGGTGTTCGCGGTGCCGAGATCGATCGCCATATCGGCGGACAATAGGCCCAACATTCTTCCGAGCATTTTACCGAGGATCCAAATTCCGCCAAAACCGGCAAGCCCGATTGCGACCGCCCCCCACTGCGACTGCCCCTGACGACGACCGCGCCGGCCTCGATCGCGCCGGCATCAATCGATCGACCGATCTACGAGCCCGCCGCTCCCGCGCGGAGTTTAAAAGTCGCCATGCATTCCCCCTGCGTAACGATCAAAACGATCCTTGCGGATCGCGGCCAGGTTTGCAAGGCGCCCTTTTCAGACACGGCGCGACCGGTTATCGGCTCGGGCGAAACGGCGCAATTACCGTGACAGCGGCCAGCGGCGACCCGGTTCTCGACGGCTCGGGTGCCGGGTTGATTGATTGTCACGTCCGATCAACCAGACAGAAAAAAGCCGGCGTCGGCAGGACCGACCCCGGCAAGGTTGCGGGTGGCAGACCCGCGACAGGGAGACTTTGCCAAACCGGGCTGCGGGGTAAAGGCGGCGCCCGGCACCCGCCTGGCTGGCGAACACGGCTCGACGCAATTGGTTCCCAAGTGCCTGGCGTTTTAACGATTAACGCGAACTAAATAAATCCTTCCGATCGGGGATCCCTCCATCACCTCTGCGACAGCGGAGATCAGGACCTGCCCTGGCATGGGCCAGGCGGCGGCATGCGGCTTGTCTGCCGCCCCGTGTGACCGCTATCTCGGGCGTGACAAAAAACGGGTATAGGGACCAGAGGTCAAACCGCTGGCGGTTTAATTGGCTTGCTAAGCCCGGTGCAGGCCCTGGGCGCGACCAGCCGGCTCCATCGGGTGTGATTGCCGCCGCGACCCACCGACGGCATGCGCGCGGTGCGAAGCTCTGGCCGAGCCGCGCCGGTCGCCATCGGCCTCGTGCGGCGCCCGAACGGCATTGCGGTTTGTCAATTCGCTCTCGTCCGGGTCGATCCCGACGAGCTTGCGCAACGCTTCGCGACCGCGTGACAATCGTGAGCGGATGGTCCCGACCGGAACACCGAGAACGGCGGCGACTTCCTCGTAGCGCATTCCTTCGAGACCGACGAGGAGAATCGCCGATTGCTGTTCCTCGGGGAGCTTTGCGATCGCCCGTTCGAGGTCCCTCAGTTCGAGCCGCTGACCCTGGTGCGCAGGCCGGGTAAGCAACGGCTCGCTGTCGCTCAACCCGACAGCGGCCCCCTCGCGCACCGACCGCCTGACATAGTTTACATATTGATTGTGCAGTATCGTAAACAGCCACGCACGCAAATCCGTACCGCTTTGCCAGAGATGCAGTTTGCCGAGCGCGCGGGTAAGGCAATCCTGGACGAGATCATCGGCGGCGGCAACATCGCGGGTCAATGCGCGGGCGTAGCGCCGCAGACGCGGAATTTCGGCCTCGATCTCGCTATAAGTATTTGCCACGAAAAGCCTCCAGATGTGGGCGACCGGCTAGACCGCTGATTTCTGCCGGCAAACTCTATCGGGAGGCTGTAATCGGAAAATGTCAGGCGGGCCGGTTTTCTGTAAGATTTTGTAACCATATGTATAATGCTTCCGTAGCGTTAGCCCTTCGTCAGCGAACAACGCCTGCCGGCGGGCTCTCTGGATAAACGGGCATGCAAACCGCGATGAGCGACATCGGCCACATTCTGGTCGTCGACGACCAAAAAGAAATCTGCGACATGGTCCAGGATTATCTGTCCAGTGAGGGCTATCGCGTATCGACGGCTCATGAGGGCGCCGGCATGCGCCGGGTCATGGCGCAATCGGCGGTCGACCTCGTCATCCTCGATCTGATGCTGCCCGGCGAGGACGGATTGACCCTGGCGCGTTCGCTGCGCGAGGAGTCGACGGTCGGCATCATCATCCTGACCGGCCGGGGCGAAACCGTCGACCGCATCATCGGCCTCGAAATGGGGGCCGACGATTATCTGCCCAAGCCGTTCCACCTGCGTGAGTTGCTGGCTCGGGTCAAGAGCGTCATGCGGCGCGTGTCGACCCGCACCGCCGAACGGGTTCCGGTGCAGCGCCAGCAGGCGCGCTTTGCCGGCTGGCATCTCGACCTGTCGAGCCGCGAATTGTTTTCTCCCACCGGCAAGGAGGTCCGGCTGACCACCGGTGAGTTCGATCTGCTCGCCGCTTTTGTCAACAATGCCAATCAGGTGCTGACCCGCGACCGGCTCCTCGATCTGGCCCGCAACCGGGAGGCCGGACCGTTTGACCGGACGATCGATGTCCAAGTCGGGCGGCTGCGCCGCAAGCTTGAAGACGACCCGCAGAAGCCCTCGATGATCAAGACGGTGCGCGGCACCGGCTATATCTTTACCCCGGCCGTCGAGACCGGCTGAATGCGCGTGGAAGCAGCGGCATGCCGTGGCGCGTCGTTTAAGATGTCCCCTTCAGCTCCTTGAAGCAGCTGCCTTGAAGCACGGCACAGTCACTGACGGCATTGAAAGACTGGCTCACCTCGAGCGGCGGCGACATGGCCGCCCCAAAGGCGGTGCGGCGCCGCCAGCGCGATTGGAATTACCTGTATCCTGCGGCTAAATCCGGGGGTCTGAAGCCTGTCCTCGCTCACACGGTCAGATAGCTGCGCACCGCCGCTTCGTCCATTTCCTCGCGCCGCCCGGACGCGACGATCTCGCCGCGCTGCATGACGATAAACGCGTTCGCCAGATCGCGGGCAAATTCGAAATACTGCTCGACCAGCAGGATTGCCATGTCGCCGCGCGCGGCAAGAGCGCGGATCACCTTTTCGATGTCCTTGATGATCGACGGCTGGATGCCCTCGGTAGGCTCATCGAGGACGAGCAGGCGCGGTCGCGTCACGAGCGCGCGTGCGATCGCCAATTGTTGCTGCTGACCTCCGGAGAGATCGCCGCCGCGGCGCCGCAGCATGCTCTTCAATACCGGAAACAGGGCGAAGATCTCATCGGGGAGATGGCGCTGCGCCGGTGCGACCGGCGCATACCCGGTCTCGAGGTTCTCCTCGACCGTCAGACGGGCAAAGATCTCGCGCCCCTGCGGCACCAGAGCCAGACCGGCGCGGGCGCGCTGATACGGCGGCAAACCCGTCAGATCGTTGTTCTCCCAGCAAATCCGACCGGCGCGGATCGGCTGAAGCCCGAAAATCGCCCGCAACAGGCTGGTCTTGCCAACGCCGTTGCGGCCGAGGATGCACGTCACTTCGCCTTTTTTGGCGGTCAAGCTGACCTGACGCAGAGCGCGGCTGGCACCGTAAAAGAGATCGACGCCTTCGACGCTCAGCATGGCTCAGCGGCCGAGATAGACTTCGACAACGCGGGGGTCGTCCTGGACGCGGTCGATCGAGCCTTCGGCGATGACCGACCCCTCATGCAGGACCGTAACCTTGACCCCGAGCGCGCGCACAAACGCCATATCGTGCTCGACCACCATGACGCTGCGGCTGCGGTTGATTTCGCGCAGCAGTTCCGCGGTCGCGGCGGTCTCGGCATCGGTCATGCCGGCGACCGGCTCGTCGACCAGCAGCAGTTTCGGCTCCTGAGCGAGCAGCATGCCGATTTCCAGCCACTGCTTCTGGCCATGCGAGAGATCGCCGGCACGGCGCTGGCCGTCGGCGGCAAGGCGGATCGTCGCCAGGATCTCCTCCAGCCGGCGACACTCATCGGCGGTCTCACGGGCGCGGAGCGTGAAACCCGGAGAGCGATCACCGTTGAGCGCCAGCAGCACATTGTCACGCACCGATAACGGCTCGAACACGGTCGGGCGCTGGAACTTGCGGCCGATGCCGAGCCGGGCGATGGCCGGCTCGTCGAGACGCATCAGATCGGTATCATCGGCAAAGACGACGCGCCCCGCGTCGGGTTTTGTTTTGCCGGTGATCACATCCATCATTGTCGTCTTGCCGGCGCCGTTAGGGCCGATCACCGCCCGCATCTCGCCCGCGGCGAGCGCCAGCGACAGGTCGTTGAGCGCCTTGAACCCGTCAAACGAGACGCAGACGCCGTCGAGCCGGAGGATCGCTTCGCCGCTCACCCCGCGACCTCGCGTGCCGCCGCTTCAGCCGCCGCCGACGCCGCTGCCGCCGGCATGTGCTGATCCACAGAGCGCGGGCGCCACAGCGCAAACAGCCCGATGACCCCACGCGGCAGAAACAACGTCACCAGGATGAACAACCCGCCAAACGCAAACAGCCATATTTCCGGCAACGCGCTGGTCAACCAGGTCTTGCCGAGGTTGACGATAACCGCCCCCAGGATTGCGCCGGCAAGGGTGCCGCGCCCGCCGACCGCGACCCAGATCACCGCTTCGATCGAATTCCCGGGCGAGAATTCGGACGGGTTGATGATGCCGACCTGCGGCACGTAAAGCGCGCCGCCGATCCCGGCGATGACCGCCGAGAGGACCCACACAGCGAGTTTGTACGATTCCGGCCGATAGCCGAGAAAGCGGGTGCGCGCCTCGGCATCGCGCACCGCCACCAGCACCTTGCCAAACCGCGACGCGGTCAAGGCGCGCGTCAGCACAAAGGCCGCCGCCAACACGATGGCAGTGACCAGCATCAGTCCGACCGAGGTGCTTTCACGATTGAGCGGAAAGCCCAGGATGTCCTTGAAATCGGTCATCCCGTTATTGCCGCCAAAGCCCATGTCGTTACGGAAGAAGGCGAGCATCAATGCGTAGGTCAGCGCCTGGGTGATGATCGAGAGGTAGACGCCGGAAACCCGCGAGCGGAAGGCGAACCAGCCGAAGACAAAAGCAAGCACCCCTGGCACCAGCATCACCATAAGGACCGCGAACCAGAAATGATCGAACCCGTACCAGTACCAGGGCAGCTTGTTCCAGCCGATAAAGATCATAAAATCGGGCAGCGTCGGGTTGCCGTAGACGCCGCGCGCCCCGATCTCGCGCATCAGATACATGCCCATCGCATAGCCGCCCAAGGCGAAAAAGGCGGCGTGCCCGAGGGTCAGGATGCCAACATAGCCCCACACCAGATCGACGGCCAATGCCAGGATCGCGTAGCACAGATATTTGCCGGCGAGCGAAATCGCGAAGTCCGGGACATGCGCAGCACTTGCCGCGGGCGTCAGCAGGTTCAACCCGGCGAGCAGTACCGCGCCGCCAAGCACGCAGCCGAGGGTCGCCGTCGTGATCCGGTCGGTCCGCATCACGCCTCGGCCGCCCGGCCCTTGAGCGGAAACAGGCCCTGCGGCCGCCGCTGGATGAACAGGATCAGAAACACCAAGACCAGGATCTTGGCCAGTACCGCGCCCTCAAACGGCTCGACAAATTTGTCGACGACGCCAAGGCTCATGGCTGCGACCAGCGTCCCCCACAGATTGCCGACGCCGCCGAGGACGACGACGAGAAAGCTGTCGATGATGTAGTTCTGGCCGAGATTGGGGCTGACATTGTCGATCTGGCTCAAAGCGACGCCGGCCATCCCGGCGATGCCGGACCCCAGGCCGAAGGTCAATGCGTCGATGACCGGCGTGCGGATTCCCATCACCGCCGCCATCCGCCGGTTCTGGGTCACGGCGCGGATCGAGCGTCCGAGCCCGCCCCAGCGCAGGATCGCCATCAGCGCACCCAGCACGAGGGCGGCGAAGACGATGATCCACAACCGGTTCACCGTCAGCGTCAGTCCACCAAGGGTGACGGCGCCGCTCATCCATGGCGGCGAGCCGACATCCTGATTGGTCGGCCCAAAGATGCTGCGCACCGCCTGCTGCAGGATCAAGCTGAGGCCCCAGGTGGCGAGCAGGGTCTCGAGCGGGCGGCCGTACAGAAACCGGATCAAGCCGCGCTCGATCACCACGCCCAGGGCGCCCGCCACCAAAAAAGCCGCGGGTACGGCAAACAGCAGCCCGATATCGGCGAGCGCCGGGGCAAAGGCGGCGATCAGCTGCTGCACGACAAAGGTCGTGTAGGCGCCGATCATCACCATTTCGCCATGCGCCATATTGATGACGCCCATCACCCCGAAAGTGATCGCGAGCCCGGTCGCGGCCAGCAGCAATACGGCGCCGAGGCTGAGGCCGTAATAGACGTCTTCGGCGAGGCCCCAGAGCTGCAGCTTGCGGTCGATATCGTGGATCGCGACGTCGATCGCGGCGGCGACCGCCGGCGGCTGGCCCTGCAGCGAGGCCAGGAGGCCGCGCGCCTGCAGATCCGACCGCGCCGCGACCGCGCGCACCGCCTCGAGCCGCGCCGCGGTCGACCCGGACCCCGACTTCAGCAGCGCTGCTGCCTGTGCCTGGCGCAGCACATTGCGCGTCGCCGGGTCGTGCTCACTGACCAACGCCCGCTCGATCAATGGCAATGCGCCGGCATCGGCCGATTGGAACAGCGCATCGGCCGCCTTGAGCCGCGCCGCCGCGCTGTTCGCAAACAGGTCGAGCGCGCCCCTGGCGGTGTCGATCGCGGCCCGCACGGTGTCGTTGACGATGACCAGACGCAGATTGACCATTGCCGGCGCCGGTATTTTTGTACCGGTGCGGGCATCGACAAACCCGTCGGCGCTGCGGATGTAAAGCGGCGCGTCCGGACGCGGCCAGCGCCAGGCAAACAGTTCGCCGGCGCCCAATGCGGCGATGACCGGTGCTGCGCGCGGGCTGCCGGAGACCGCCAGTTCCTGGACCCCATGCGCGACCGTGTCAAAATTTGTCGCCGCGATGTCGGCAAAGGGATCGCTCGCCGCTTGCGCCGCTGCGGGCAGCACCAGGCTCAGCAGCAACAGCACGGCAAGCAGCAATCTGGGTGGGGGACGGCGTCGGTTGCCGTCGCGACAGCCTCGCATCGGCTCAGGCCTTGTGCTGCTTGCCCAGGCACTTGCCGGCGACGACGTCGTAGCTGCCGCACGACATCGGCGGCAGCCAATCGCCGATCAGATCCTTGCTTTCCGGCAGATAGGGCGACCATGGCTGGGCCACGACGAGACCCGGCGTCTGCCATACCACATTGAACATCCCGTTCCCCTGGACCTCGCCGATCAGCACCGGCTTGGTCAGGTGATGGTTGGGCATCATCGTCGCGTAGTCGCCGGTCAGGTTCGGATGGGCAACGCCGATCATCGCGTCGATGACCGCGTCATGGTCGGTCGTCCCCGCCTTTTCGACTGCCTTGACCCACATGTTGAAGCCGATGTAGTGCGCCTCCATCGGGTCGTTGAACACGCGCTTGTCGTCTTTCGTGAATTTCTTGAAGTCCGCGACAACCTGCTTGTTCAACGGGGTGTCGACGCTCTCGAAATAGTTCCACGCCGCGAGGTGGCCGATCAGCGGCTTGGTGTCGATCCCGGCGAGTTCCTGTTCGCCGACGCTGAACGCCACGACCGGGATCTCGGTCGCCTTGATGCCCTGGTTGCCGAGTTCCTTATAGAACGGGACATTGGCGTCGCCGTTGATCGTCGACACTACTGCGGTCTTCTTGCCGGCCGAGCCGAAGCCTTTGATCTTGGCAACCTCCGCCTGCCAATCCGAATAACCGAACGGGGTGTAATTGATCATTATGTCGGCGGGCGCCACGCCCTTGGACTTCAGATAGGCTTCGAGGATCTTGTTGGTGGTACGCGGATAGACATAATCGGTGCCTTCCAGCACCCAGCGCTTTACTCCGATTTGATTCATCAGGTAATCAACCGCCGGGATCGCCTGCTGGTTTGGTGCGGCCCCGGTGTAGAACACGTTACGGCTGCATTCCTGGCCTTCGTATTGCACCGGATACAGCAGAATGCCGTTCAACTCTTCGAACACCGGCAGAACCGATTTGCGCGACACCGAGGTCCAGCAGCCGAACACCGCCGCCACCTTGTCCACCGACAGCAATTGTTTTGCTTTCTCGGCAAAAAGCGGCCAGTTCGAAGCCGGATCGACGACAACCGCTTGAAGTTGCCGGCCCATCACCCCGCCCTTGGCGTTCTGCTGGGCGATCAGCATCAGCATGACGTCCTTCAACGGAGCTTCGCTGATCGCCATCGTGCCGGATAGCGAATGCAGGATGCCGACCTTGATCGGTCCGGTCTCGGTCGCGGCCTGCGCTCTCGCCTGCGGGATCATGGCGGGGATTGTGGGAATCGTACCAAGGCCAGCCGCGGTCGCGGCCAGACCGGCGCCGAGCAACCCCAGTCGACGGCGATCGATGGTGAACCCTTCGGTTGACATGTACTGCTCCCCTTCAGATGCCTTGTTGACGACAGTTGATTGCAGCGGAGCAAGAACGAGGCCAAGCGCGGCGCCGCGCCCCGATGCCGGCTGGCGGGCTGTCCGGCCGGATTTCTCGGCAGCACCCGACGACCTGACACATCGGTCGTCTCCGCCGCGAGCCCATCCCGTGCCGCCGCCAGATCGTCCGCAAAACCCGTGTGATGAATTATTAGGCAGTTCGATGCCTGAATGGCGCGCCATCCGCCACTTACGGGTCATGGCACGCGCGTGGCGCGCGCCCGGCCGCGCCGCTATGCTGATGCGAGCCTATCCGAGGTCGAAAAAGGACGCGGTGATGACCGATAGCGATGCCGTGCTTGCGGCCAATCTCGAATTTTATCGCGCGTTCACGATGCGCGACATTGCGGCGATGGATCAGCTGTGGGCGCGCCGCGCGCCGGTGGCCTGTCTCCACCCGGGGTGGATCGCGCTGACCGATCGCGCCGCGATCATTTCGAGTTGGAGCGGCATCCTGTCCAGCCCGGGCGCGCCGCAGATCGCCTGCTTTGACGAGCGGGTGCTGATGTTTGGCGACACTGCTCTGGTGCTGTGCGAGGAAGAGCTAGACGGCGGCACCCTCGCGGCGAGCAACTTTTTCGTCCGCGAAGACGGCGCCTGGCGGCTTGCGCATCACCATGCCGGACAGATCGTGCGCCGCCAAACCGAAAGCCGCCGCCGATCGCAACTCAATTAACCGGGCGGCGGCTCTCACCCGGGACCGGCCACGGGGTTGCCGCTCGCGGCAAGAGGCCGGCAGACGCTGCTTGGCGCCGTGAATTGTCATAAGCCGCGCGAATTTCGCCGAGGCGCGCCGCGGTCTCGCGATCGATGACGCCGTCGACGCATGCGCGGCGAAAGCGTCGCTGAAATGCGGCGACCGCCGCCGCTTCGGCGGCAGCGCAGTAGCCGATCGCGGCGAGATCGGCGAGAGCCCGATCGCGGTCGACGGCGCCATGCCTGGCAATGTCGTTCCCCGCCGCATCATTCACCCCGTCGTCATGCGCGTGCCCCACCGCGACCGGCCAAATGCCGATGCCGGCGCGGGCGAGCCGCGGCCAGTCGAACAGTTCGCCGGGGTCGATCTTGCGCTCGGGCGCAATATCGGAATGACCGACCAACCGATGGGCCGGGATCGGATGCCGCGCGAGGATGTCGCGGCTTAACTGTTCGACCGCCACCATCTGGGCGTCGGCAAACGGACGATAGCCCCATTCGTGGCCGGGGTTGACGATCTCGATGCCGATCGATACGTGGTTGAGATCGCGTTCGCCTTCCCAGCACGACACCCCGGCGTGAAAGGCGCGCCGCATCTCGGGCACCAGCCGCCAGACGGTCCCGTCTTCCTCGACGACGTAATGGGCGCTGACCCGTGCTTGCGGGTCGCACAGCCGGTCGAGCGCCGCCTTGGCATTGCGCATGCCGGTATAGTGCAGAACCACCATATCGATGCGGGCCGGGTCGGCGCGCGGTGCATGGTTTGGCGAGACCCGGTCGCGAACCGTCATCCGGGTCATCGCGCGACCGCGGCTTGGGTGCGGATCCGGCCGCGCGCCAGCAGGTCGTAGGCAGCATTGATGCGCGCGATCCGGGCGTTGGCGAGGGTGATGCATTCGCGCGGCAGGCCTTGCGCGATCACCAGGTCCGGGTGGGTCTCGCGCACCAGCCGATGATAGGCCAGGCGGATGTCGCTGAGCGGCGCGCCGGGTTCGACGCCGAGGATCGTATAGGCGCTGTCGCTGTCCGCCTCGCCGAGGTGATGCGCGCGGATGCGCGCGTAATCCGCGGCATCAAAGCCGAAATGACGGGCGACCTCGCGCAGATAGGCGTCCTCGGCATGACAGAGCCCGCCATCGGCGAGCGCGATGTGAAAGAGCCCGTCGAGCATATGTTCGAGAACAACGCGGTCATTCGCAAACAACCGGCCCACCTGGCGGGCATAGCTCTCGAACCCGTGCGTGCTTTTGCGGGCGAGATCGAAGACCAGGCGGACGTGGTCCTCCTCACCGGTCGGCACCTCGAAGACCTCGTGGAACGCGGCAACCTCGTTCCGGCTGACATCGCCGTCCGCTCTCGCCATCTTGGCGCCGAGTGCGATCGCGGCGATCGTAAAGGCGACCCGCTGGCGCGGATCCGCGCCGACACTGTCGTGCGCCGATTCACGCCGGTGAACGAGGTGGTCGCCGACCCGTTCGAGCAACGCGCCGAGCGGGCCGCCGACGGAGCGCTCGAACGCACCGACGATGATTTGACCAATAAAGCTCATCCGATCCAGACGTTTATTATGAGATGACGCGAACGGGCGAGGGGACGCTCGCGTTCCCCGGTTTGTCGGCCCGCTTGGCATGGTACTATTCGACTACCGATGCAAAGAAAAGGGTAAGTGCTGCAGCCCTGGCTGGATGGCTGCCGAAAAAGGGGGATCGGGTGGAACGCTTTGACGCGATCGTGATCGGTGGCGGGCTGGTCGGTGCCGCGATTGCCTACGGGCTCGCTCGCGCCGGGCTTGGCACCCTGATGCTCGACGAGGGCGATGGGGCGTTCCGCGCCTCACGGGGAAATTTTGGTCTTGTCTGGGTGCAGAGCAAAGGCGAGGGGGCGCCGCACTATCAACGCTGGACGCGGCGGTCGGCGGATGAGTGGCCGGGGCTCGCCGCCGAACTCCTGGACCGGACCGGCATCGCCGTCGACCATCACCGCCCGGGCGGCGTCCATCTCTGCCTCGGCGAGGCCGAATTTGACGACCGTCGAGAGCGCATGGAGCGTATGCGCCGACAGTCCGGCAATCTCGGATTTGACTACCGTATGCTCGACCATCGCGAAGTGGCCGACCTGCTGCCGGGGATCGGCCCGGCAGTGACCGGCGCGTCATGGACGCCGTATGACGGGCATGCCAACCCGCTGGCATTGCTTCGCGCCCTGCATCGCGGTTTTGTCGACCGGGGCGGCCATTACATTCCGGAGGCGGCGGTCGGCGACGCGACGGCCGCAGCACGCAACTTCCGCATTGCGAGTGCCGCGGGCGAGTTCGCCGCGCCGAGAGTGGTCGCCGCCGCCGGCCTCGGCAACGCCGCGCTCTCGCCTCTCTTTGGGTTGAACGCGCCGGTCAGACCGCAGCGCGGCCAGATCCTGGTCACCGAGCGCGCCCGGCATCTGCTGCCGATGCCGACGACGACGATCCGCCAGACCGACGAGGGTAGTATCATGCTCGGCGACAGTCAGGAGGATGTCGGGTTCGATACTGGCCAGACCGCCCCCGTCATGCAGGCAATCGCTCGGCGGGCGGTGCTGTCTTTCCCGTGGCTGCGCGACCTGCAGATCGTCCGCGCCTGGGCGGCGTTGCGGGTGATGCCGCCCGATGGGCTGCCGATCTATGATCAATCCGAATTGTATCCCGGCGCCTTTACCGTGAATTGCCACAGCGGCGTCACCTTGGCCGCAGCCCACGCCAACCTGCTGGCGCCGATGATCGCCGCTGGCGCCCTCGACGCGTCTCTCGACCTGTTTTCGGCAAAGCGGTTCGATGTTCCGGCTGCGGCGTAACGGTGGGCCCGCCAGTGTGGCGGTCGTCGTCGAGGGCGCGCTGGTGCATGTCGTTCCCGGTGCCTCCGCCGCTGCGGCGGTGCTCGCCGCCGGCTTTGCCAGCATCCGCGAGACGCCAGTCACCGGCGCCGGGCGTGCTCCTTATTGCATGATGGGGGTGTGCTACGACTGCCTCGCCGAGATCGACGGCATACCCAATCAGCAGAGCTGCATGGTCGAAACCCGCGCGGGCATGCGCATCCGCCGTCAGCTCGGCGCGCGACAGCTAGATCCTCCCAATCAGCATAATGAATAGCGTCGAGTTCGCGATCATCGGCGCGGGCCCGGCCGGTTTGGCGGCGGCGGCACTCGCCGGCGAGTTCGGCCTCGACACGATGCTGATCGACGAGCAGGGCTCGCCCGGCGGCCAAATCTATCGTGCTGTCGAGACCGCCCGCGTCGATAGCCCGCTCGGACCGGACTATCTTGCCGGCAGCCATCTCGTCGCCGCGATGCGGGCGGCCCGCATCGAGTACCGGCCGGGGACCACCTTGTGGCATCTCGACCCCGGCGGCCCGCTGTTTCTTGCCCATGCCGGGCGTACCGAGACCGTCTTCGCCCGCCGGGTTCTGCTCGCCACGGGGGCTATCGAACGCCCGGTGCCGATCCCCGGCTGGACCTTGCCCGGCGTCATGACCGTCGGCGCCGCCCAGATCCTGTTGAAGTCAGCCGACCTGATCCCGGCCGGCGACATCGTGCTGGCGGGGCAAGGACCCCTGCTATATCTGCTGGCGGCGCAGCTTGTGCAGGCCGGATCACCACCCCGCGCGATCCTCGAGACGACGCCGGGCGCCAATTACCGCGAGGCGCTGCTGGCGCTGCGGCGGCGCTGGCCGGGATTACGGCCGCTTCTCAAAGGGCTTGGATCAATCCTCGCGGTCAAGCGCGCCGGTGTGCGGCGGCGCTGCGGTGTTCGCGGTCTGCGGGCAATCGGCCATGCACGGCTCGAACGCGTCGTCTGGCAGGGTGGCGAAATCGCCGCCGATCACCTGTTGCTGCATCAGGGCGTCATTCCCGATATCCAGATCAGCCTTGCGCTGCAGCTGCGCCACGAATGGGACGACGGACAGCTGTGCTGGCGGCCGGTGCTCGATCCCTGGGGTCAGACGAGCACGCCGAGCGTTGCGGTGGCGGGCGATGCCGGCGGGATTGCCGGTGCCGCAGCGGCGCGCCTGTCGGGGCAACTCGCCGCGCTCGACGCCGCCATGCTGCTCGGCCGCATCAACGGTCCGGAGCGCGACCGGCGCGCCGCGACCGTGCGTGCGGCACTCGCGCGCGAACAGGCGTTGCGACCCTTTCTCGACCGTCTCTATCGGCCGCAGCGCTCAATCCTGGCACCCGAGGAAGACGACACGATCGTCTGCCGCTGCGAGGAAGTCACGGCCGGGGCGATTCGCCGGGCAGCGCGTCTGGGCGCCAGCGGCCCGAACCAGGTCAAAGCCTTCACCCGGTGCGGCATGGGACCGTGCCAGGGCCGGATCTGCGGTCCGATCGTCGGCGCGCTGATCGCGGATACGCTTGGCCGGCCAATCGCCGATGCCGGCACGTGGCGTCCGCGCGCACCCTACAAACCGATCAGCGTCGGGGCGCTCGCCGATCTGGATGCAGGCGTTTGAAGCGCGGGCCGGCTCGCCAGTCAATTCAATGAGCATCGCTCGGGGAGCGATGGCCGGCCGCGCTTAAGCAAGTTTTAAAGAAAATTCAGCAGCTTTACCCCGATGACGGGCCGCGGACGACGGGCACCTTTGGCAGAACCGGGCGGTGTAAGGATCGGCCGCAGCCGCGGGCGAACTCGCCGTATTCGGGCGCACGGCGACGGCGCTGCCGTCGCGCGGCAATTCCGCAAGTTGGGATCGTGCAGAAAGCGTGTCGCCCCGGTGAGATCAGGCTCGCGCCTCGAGCGATGATGCTGGCGCGGTTCGTCAAGCGCTTGCGGCAGGTTCACCGTAGTCGCGCGTTGGCGCGGGCCGATAGCCGGTGGGGTCCGATATGGCTCACGCGTCAGAATGCGCTGCTGCAGAATACGCTCGACAATATTGGCGAAGGTCTTGGTGTCTTTGATCGCCACGGCCGGCTGGTCGCGCGCAATGCCCGCTTTTGCGAATTGATGAACCTGCCGCTCGAGATGGCGGTCGGAACATCTCTGCGCGAAGTCTTGCTGCGGCAGGCCGCCCGAGGCGATTTTGGCGATGTCGACCCGGCTGCCGAGGCCGACCGACGGCTCGAGCGATTTTATCGCGAGGTGCCGATCGTCAAGGAACGGATCACGCCAAACGGCCGCACGCTGCAGATCCGCCGCACGGCGATGCCGGATGGGGCCGTGATTTCGATCTATTCCGACATCACCGAGATTCGCGCCGCCGAACGCCGCCTGCATCAGGCACGCCGCCAAGCGGAGGCCGCCAATCACGCAAAAAGCGAATTTCTCGCGAATATGAGCCATGAGCTGCGCACCCCGCTCAACGCCATCATCGGCTTTACCGAGATTATCTCACAAGAACTGTTTGGGCCGGTCGGCAACGAAAAATACCTCGAATACATCAAAGACGTGCATTCCAGCAGTCTGCATTTGCTGTCGATCATCAATGATGTGCTCGACATGTCAAAGATCGAGGCAGGTAAGCTCGAACTGGCAAAACAGGCGGTTCGACTGCAGGCGGTGGTCGACGAGGTTATCCGCATCGTGCACGAGCGCGCCAGCAGCCGCGAGATCGAATTGATTTTTAGCGCCGTGGAGGAGCCGGTCGTCATCTGGGCGGATGAGCGGGCGATGAAGCAGATCATCCTGAACCTGCTGTCAAACGCGATCAAGTTCTCGCGCGAGGCGGAAAAAATCGACGTCCGGGTCGAGGTCGACCCCGGCGGCGCGGCGGTCATCGAGGTCGAGGACCACGGCATCGGCATGGATCCGGAGGAACAGCAGAGAGCGCTGCAGCCCTTTGGTCAGGCAAAGCCGGTGACGACCCGGCAATATGGCGGTACCGGTCTCGGGCTGCCGATCACCAAGGGCCTGGTCGAGGCGCATGGCGG
>DATJLK010000171.1:0-14721 GCA_035509615.1 Allostellaceae bacterium
TGGCCCCGGACGCCTTCTCGGTGAACACCTTCTCGCATCCGGCGCGGCGCAGCGCTTCGAGCTGAAGCTCGGGATTCTGGTCGATCGTGCTGACCCTGGCATAGCCGACCCGCATCTGCGCCTCGGTTGTTCTCGGAAGTCGTCAGCCGCGTAGCATTTTGCGAAGCCGCTATCCAGAACAGTTTTGAGAAGCAAAGCGGCTGCAACGTCGCGTTCCGGCGAGCTGCGCCGTCAACTCGTCAGAAACGGTCGTTTCCGAGAAGATCGGGGGCTGCGGGCAACATCCAGTGTCGGTGACCTATGACCGCTTTCGGGCACTGCAGAAAGAGGGTACGGCTGCCGGCGGACGGAGATGCCGAATGGTCGATGGCGCCAAAAGCTGACAGTCGCGAAACCACCAACTCCGGCTATTGGCGGAAAGCGTGAGCACGCCGCTTCGTTTGCCAGCAGCGGTGGATGTTGCGAGCACATTGGCGGAAAGCGTGAGCACCCCGTCCGCCGATTGTCAGCTAATCCGAGCAGGAAACGGCGCTGTTTGCGAGCACGAGCCGCTACGTTTGCAAGCGCCTACAGATAGGGGAGAGGATGCGATCGATTTCGCTGAAGCCACCATCACCGCCATGGGCCTCGAGTAGTGGAACCCGTAGAACGACGCCACCGCGCCATCGGCGACCCAGATCTCGGGCCCGAACGGTTGCAAGTCCTGCCAATCGAAGCTCACGGGGAAGCGGCCCAGCAGGTACGTGCAGGATCGTCAGTTACACGCACTTGTGTCCACCGAATACAGATGTCACTCTTTCTGCCATTTAGAAATGTCACTCTGGTTGGGGTCGGGCGGCGGGCGGGCGCGAAGCCCCCGGCGTAGCGCAGCGCCCGACCGGTGCCCGCTGTACGGATGCTCGAGACCGCTCCCGGAGTTTTTACCGAGCGGGCTCGGCCCGCTCGGCTCGTAGAAAAGCTCAACCGACCTTAAAGAGACGCGCGTCGTGCTGATCGCGGCGGCGCGGTCCATTGCGACGCTCAGGCTCGCGCCGCAGCTGCTCTTCGCGGATGAAGGCGAGCGCGGCACCGAGCTGTTTGTTCTCGACGATCGCAGCTTGCGAGACCTGGCGAATTTTATCGAAGGTCCGATACGCCAGTTCGATGCCGCGATAACGGATCGCCAGCCGACCGTCGGGATAATCGACGATGGTGACCCGCTTGCCGATCGCCGCCTTGGCTTGCTCGTTTGGCTCCAGGATGAACATTACCTTGTCGTATTGCAGGGTCAGCGCCTGTGACAGGGTGCGTTCTTCCTTCCAGGCAAAGGCGTCGTCGAGATCGTCGCCAGCGCGCAGCGGCCGATGCAAATCCTTGTTGTTGGCCGGCGGTTTGGCAAAGCGTGCGTTGTAGTCAGCGATGAAAGCTGGGAGGAGGGCGTTGCCTTCCGCCAGGGTGGCCGCACCCGCCAGCCGCAATTCCTTGACCAGGCGGTCTTGCAACGTCTTGTTGGCGCGCTCGACCCGCCCCTTGGCCGGGCTCGAATTGGCGCAAATGATGTCGATGTTGAGTGCATGCAGGGCCCGGCCAAACTGGGTCATCCCGTCGCCGCCCAGCGCCCCCGGATGGTTGACCCGAAAGACCCCATGCTTGTCGCTGTAAAGAGCGACTGGCTTGCCCCAGGCCTCCAGATAAGCGCGGGCCGCATGAAAGTAGGCGAAGGTCGACTCGCTCTCGACAAATTGCAGGTGCATCAGCCGGCTGGTCGCGTCGTCGACAAACACCAGCAAGGTGCATTGCGGCCCGCGAGCCTCGAACCACCAATGCTCGCTGCCATCGACCTGCACCAGTTCGCCGACACACTCACGCCGCGGCCGCGGCTGGTGGATGGATTTGCGCTGCTTGCGATCGCGCCACAGCCCGGCTTCGATCATCCACTGGCGCAAGGTTTCACGACCAACTGCGATCCCGTGATCCTCGCGCAATTTCTCAGCCGCCAGGGTCGGACCAAAATCCCAGTACCACTGGCGGATGATCGTCAGAACCGCACGCCGCAGCGCCTCGGGCTTGCGCCGGTTACCGCGGCGACCGCGGCGTTTCGAGATCAGGCCGGTCGGGCCCTCGATCCGATAGGCCTTCAACAGCCGAAACACCTGACGCCGCTCGAGCCCGAGCAACTGCCCCGCCGCTGCGGCCGTCAATCTTCGCCGATCCAAATCCTGCAGCACCTCGAGCCGCTGCAACTCGCGATCGCTCATCAGCCGAACCGTCACCCCAAACACCCCCCGAAAATCCCCGGGGAAGTGTCATCTGTAATTGGCAGGCGGGTGACATTTTGATCGGGCGCCTACAGGTTTTTGTCGCATAAGCCCCATTATGGAAAGCACGGCGAAGTTCTCGTTAATTCCTCGGCGATTGCTGCAAGATGAAACATGGACGCGTGCAGTTGTTTAGACGTCGGCGCGCCGCGCGCGGTATGGGTCTCAACGCCAGGTGCTGGGCCCGGCGGATGCATTCGCCGATCGGTGTCAATTCATGCATGGCGGTGAGGTCGAGCCTGCCAGTATCCCGCTCCGGCCTATGGGCGAGGACAGCGGTAAACCGGGTAACAACAAAGCCCGCAGCATGTTTGACATCCGAGCCCAGGTGAGCGGGTGCGGGTGGCTGGGCGATCCGCGACGCTATGCTCGTCGGGCGAGCTTCGGTTTGGTTACTTCAGGCGGATTCGCTGAAAGCACGGCGGTGCGTTCGGGTTTGGCGGCGCGGGCGATCTTGACCAGCGCCTGCAACAGGCGGGCGACGCCGGTCAGGCGCTGCTTGTCGTCGTCCCAGCTGCGCAGATAGACGAGCTTCTGGTCGGTGCGGATCTTCAACGTGCCGGAATTGCGCTGGATCAGCTCGACCAGACCGGCCGGGTTGCTGAAGCGGTTGCCGCGCAAGGTGATCACCGCCCCTTTGGGTCCGGCCTCGACGCGCTCGACGCCCGCTTCCCGGCAGTCGCGCTTGATGGCGATGATCTGCAGCAAATTCTCGACCTCCGCCGGCAGTGCGCCAAAGCGGTCGATCAGCTCCGCGGCAAACGCGTCGATCTCGCGCCGGTCGCCGAGTGCTGCGATGCGCCGATAAAGGCTAAGCCGCACGCCGAGGTCGGCGACATAGCTCTCCGGGATCAGCACCGGCATGCCGATCGTGATCTGCGGGCTCCATTCCTCGGCGGGTGCGGCGCCATCGCCGTCGCTGCGGGCGTCGGCCACCGCCTCTTCCAGCATATGCTGGTAAAGTTCGATGCCAACCTCGCGGATATGTCCCGATTGCTCGTCGCCCAGCAGATTGCCGGCGCCGCGAATATCGAGATCGTGGCTCGCCAGCTGGAAACCGGCGCCGAGATTGTCGAGGGTCTGCATGACTTCGAGCCGGCGCTGTGCTGTTACCGACAATTTCTTGCGCTCGGGCAGGGTCAGATAGGCGTAGCCGCGCACCTTGCTGCGCCCGATGCGGCCGCGCAGCTGATAGAGCTGAGCCAGCCCGAACATATCCGAGCGATGCACGATCAGGGTATTGGCGGAAGGAATGTCGAGCCCCGACTCTATGATGTTGGTCGACAGCAGCAGGTCAAAGGCGCGGTCGTCGAACGCGGTCATCACCGCTTCCAGCTCGGAGGGCGCCATTCGGCCGTGCGCCATGGCAAATTTGATCTCGGGCACGGTTTCGCGCAGACCCTGCGCAACCTCGTCAAGGTCGGCAATGCGGGGCACGACGTAAAATACCTGCCCGCCCCGGTCGCGCTCGCGCATGATCGCTTCGCGGATCGTCACCGGGTCATAGGGCATCACAAACGTGCGCACCGCCAGACGGTCGATCGGCGGCGAGGCGATGATGCTCATCTCGCGCACCCCCGACAACGCCAGCTGCAATGTGCGCGGGATCGGCGTCGCGGTCAGGGTCAAGACGTGGACATCGGCCTTGAGCTGCTTCAGCTTTTCCTTTTGCGAGACGCCGAAATGCTGTTCTTCGTCGACGACCAGCAGGCCGAGATGGGCAAACCGCACGTCTTTGGCGAGCAGCGCGTGGGTCCCGATGACGATGTCGAGCCGCCCCTCGGCCAGTTCTTTTTTGATCTCGCGGGCTTCCTTGGCGCCGACCAGCCGTGACAATTGCCCGATGCGGATCGGCAATCCGGCAAAGCGCGCGGTAAAGTTGCGGTAATGCTGGCGTGACAGCAGTGTGGTCGGTACGACGACGGCGACCTGGCTGCCGGCCATCGCCGCGATAAAGGCGGCGCGCACCGCGATCTCGGTCTTGCCGAAGCCGACATCGCCACAGATCAGCCGGTCCATCGGCCGGCCTGAGGCCATGTCGGCGAGCGTGTCGGCGATCGCGTTCAACTGGTCTTCGGTTTCGGGGTAGGGAAACCGTGCCGCGAATTCCTCGTAGATCCCTTCGGGCGGTGTGACCACCTCGCCCGGACGCAGCTGGCGCTCGGCCGCGACCCGGATCAACTCGCCAGCGATGTCGCGAATCCGCTGCTTGACGCGGGCCCGGCGCGATTGCCACGCGACCCCGCCTAACCGGTCGAGCTGGACCCCGGAATCCTCGGAGCCGAAACGCGACAGCACCTCGATGTTCTCGACCGGCACGAACAATTTGTCATCGCCGGCGTACAGGACGCGAACGCAATCGTGCGGCGCGCCGGCGACATCGATCGTCTCCAGCGCCTCGTAGCGGCCAATGCCATGGTCGGCATGGACGACGAGATCGCCCGGCGTGAGCGTAGTCGCCTCGGTGATGAACTGATCGAGATTGCGCCGGCGCCGCGGTGTGCGCGCCAGCCGGTCGCCGAGAATGTCCTGCTCGCCGAGCAACACCAGCGCGTCGGTGGCAAACCCCTGTTCGAGCGGCAATACCGCAAGCCCGATGGTCGAATTCGGCAACGCCGAGAGCGCCACGCCATCGGCGACGCGCTGCAGATCGGTCGCGCCGCGCTCGCGCAAGACGGCGGCGAGGCGGTCGGCCGAGCCCTCGCTGAAGGCGGCAATCGCGGTCTTGCGGCCGGATTTTTGCTCGGCTTCGAGATAGTCGCGCACCGCCTCGAACAGCACGATTTTGGGGTCGGCGCGCTCGGTGACGAAATTCCGCGCCGCTCGCGCCCCGGCGTCAAACGGCTCGGCCGCCTGCCCGGCGCTCGCAAACGGCGAGATCTGAACGACCGGTCGCGCCGAGACCGCACTCTGCCACTCACGCTCGTCGAGATAGAGCCGGTCCGGGCGCACGGCGCGATAGACCGGAGCGCTGCCGCGGGCGGCGGCGGTCATGTTGTGGCGGGCGGCGTAGAATTCGGCGATCTGGTCGAGCCGGTGGGCGCGGACCTCTGCGGCCTGGTGATCACACGAGATGCCGCCGTCCGGCAGGTAGTCGAACAGGGTTTCGAGCCGCTCGTAATAGAGCGGCAGCCAATGTTCCATGCCGACATAGCGGCGACCGGCGCTGACCGATTCGTAAAGCGGGTCGTCGGTGCCGGTGGCGCCGAACTCCTCGCGATAGCGCTGTCGGAAACGGCTGACCGCCGCATCGTCGAGCAGGACTTCGCTGACCGGGTGCAGTACCACCTCGGCCGCGGTGCCGGTCGAGCGCTGGCTCAAGGGATCGAAGCTGCGGATGCTTTCGACCGTATCGCCGAAGAAATCGAGCCGCAGCGGCTGCGCCGCACCCGCCGGAAAAAGATCGACGATGCCGCCGCGCACCGCGAATTCACCGGGTTCGCGCACCGTATCGGTGCGGACATAGCCGTTGTTGCGAAAGAAGCTCTGCAGCCGATCGCCGCCGATCCGCCCGCCCGGTCGAACCGTCAGCACCCGGCCTTCGAACAGCCGCCGCGGCGGCACCCGCTGGACCAGCGCGTTCACCGTCGTCAGCACGATCAGCGGCGCTGGCGTGCCAGCACCGGCCGCCTCGCGCCTCTCCCCCGCTGGCGGCGGCGGGCCGGAATGAAAGCCTGCCCGCGACGGCCGAGAAGGCTGTCGGGCCGCTGCTGCCAGCCGCGTCAAGGTGTCGATCCTGCGGCTGACGATCTCGCCATTCGGCGACACCCGGTCATAGGGCAGGCAATCCCACGCCGGAAACGTCAGCGCCTCGAGTTGAGGATGAAAAAAGCCGAGTGCCGCGGCAAACCGCGCCATCCGGCCGTCGTCGCGGCACACATGCAGCCAGTATCGCGCCGCGCCTGCGGCAACGAGCCGCCCGATCACCGCCGCGTCATAGCCCTCGGGTGCACCGTACAGGGTCACCGATCGAGGGTGCATCGCAAGCGACCGCGCCAGTTCATCGATCGCCGTCATCAACTGCCCCGCGACAACGCCCTGATCGGCCGCCTCGGGGCGCGGACCGGGTTCGCCAGCCTGTCCCGCAGGGCGGGGGAGGGTGGACCCGGGCCGCGACGGCTGAGCGGGTGGGGATGATCGTCGCATCGGTAAACCGTTCTTGGGCGGCGTCATCCCGCCCGCGGACCGCTGCAAAAGGCGAGCAGCAGGCGCATCACATCATCATCGCGCGGTGCAGGCAGCGGCAGTCGCCGGCCGACCCAATCGAACAGATCGGCGTCATTGCATTCGAGCAGCGCCTCATATCGGTCGAGCTGGCCCTCGTCGAAACCGGCGAGGTGCCTCTCGGCAAAGCGGCCTAGGATCAGATCGGCTTCGCGCGTCCCGCGGTGCCACGACCGGAACAGCAGGCGCTTGCGGCGGATATCGCTTGGGGCTGGCACGTGGCGCTCTTGGCGGTGTCGCGACAGGGATATAGAGATCCGGTGTCGCGCTGTCAGCCGGAACTTCGATCGGTCAAACCTGCCTTGCGTCCCGCCATCCTTGATCGGCTCTTTGCGCCGGTCACTGCACTCCCCGGCATCGGGCCGCAGCTCGGCCGGCTGTTCGAGCGGTTGACCGGGCCGCTCGTCATCGATTTGCTATGGCATTTGCCGACCGGCATCATCGATCGTCGGGCCGCGCCGCCGATCAGGGCGCTCGAAGCAGACCGTGTCGCAACCCTGCAGGTTCGGGTCGAGGCACACGAGCCGGGCATGGGTCGCCGGCCCTATCGCGTGGTGTGCGCCGATGACACGGGTATCCTGACCCTCGTCTACTTCAACGTCAAAAGCGACTATCTGGCGCGGCTCTACCCGATCGGCGCCGAGCGCATCGTCAGCGGCCGGATCGAATTCTACAACGGCATCCCGCAGATGCCGCATCCCGATATTGTGCTGCGCCCCGATGAGATCGACCGGTTGAAGCCGTTCGAGCCGGTCTACCCGCTGACCGCAGGCCTCGCCCCACGGGTCGTGCAGCGCGCCGCGGCCGCCGCACTCGACCGCGTGCCTGAATTGCCGGAATGGATCGATCCCGGGCTCAGCCGCCAGCGGCAATGGCCGGGATGGGTCGAGGCGCTGCGCCGGGCGCATGCCCCGGCCGGCGAGAGCGATCTGATGCCGACGACCCCGGCGCGTGCACGGCTTGCCTATGACGAAGTGTTGGCCAGCCAGCTTGCCGTTGCGCTCGTCCGCCAACGCCGCCAGCGCCGTCGCGGCCGGGCCATCCGCGGCACTGGTGAGTTTGCCGGGAAAGTCGAGGCCGGGCTTGGCTTTGCACCGACCGGGGCGCAGCGCATGGCGATCGCCGAGATCAGTGCCGATATGGCGCGGCCGCGCCGCATGATGCGGCTGTTACAGGGCGATGTCGGCAGCGGCAAGACCCTGGTGGCGCTGATGGCGATGCTGGCGGCGGTTGAAAGCGGCGCGCAGGCGGCGCTGATGGCGCCGACCGAGATCCTTGCGCGTCAGCATCAGGCGACGTTGCGTCGCCTCGCCCGCCCGGCCGGCCTCGATATCGGGCTGCTCACCGGCCGCGAACGAGGCCGGGCCCGAGAGGCCACCCTTGCCGGCCTCGCCTCGGGTCTGATCCCGATCGTCGCCGGGACCCACGCGCTGCTGCAACCCGATGTCGGGTTTCGCGATCTGGCACTTGTCGTCATCGATGAGCAGCACCGTTTTGGCGTCGAGCAGCGTCTGGCGCTGGCCGAAAAGGGCCGCGATGCCGATACCCTGCTGATGAGCGCCACCCCGATTCCGCGTACCCTGATGATGACCGCCTATGGTGATCTCGACGTTTCCCGGCTCAATGAAAAGCCGCCCGGCCGGCAGCCGATCGATACCCGCACGCTGCCGCTCGACCGCATCGAAGAGGTTACCGCCGCGATCGGCCGCGCTCTTGCGCAAGGCGCCAAGGCCTATTGGGTCTGCCCGCTGGTCGACGAATCCGAGGATGCCGACCTCGCCGCGGCGCGCGAACGGTCGGCCGTTCTTGAAAAGCTGCTGCCCGGGCGGGTCGGTCTCGTTCACGGACGCATGAAGGGCGCCGACAAGGACCGGACCATGGCCGGGTTTGCCGGGGATGCGATCGATCTTTTAGTGGCGACGACGGTGATCGAGGTCGGGGTCGATGTGCCGCAAGCGACGGTCATGGTCGTCGAGCATGCCGAGCGCTTTGGCTTGGCGCAGCTGCATCAGTTACGCGGCCGCATTGGGCGTGGCGACAAGCCCTCGACCTGCCTTCTGCTGTACCAGGCGCCGCTCGGCGAGGTGGCGCGCCGGCGGCTCTCCACCCTGCGCGAGAGCGATGACGGGTTCCGCATCGCCGAGGAGGATCTGCGGCTGCGCGGCGCCGGCGAAGTCTTGGGCACCCGGCAGAGTGGGCTGCCCTCGCTGCGGCTTGCCGATCTGGCCGATCATGCCGAGCTGATTGCCGTGGCCCACGATGACGCCCGCCTGATCCTCGAGCGCGACCCCTATCTCGAAACCGAGCGCGGTGCCGCTCTGCGCGCCCTCCTATACCTGTTCCGCCGCGATGAGGCCGTCCACTACCTGCGCGCCGGCTAATTCCCGTAAAATCGTTGGGGTCGAGGCCTGCACGTTCCTGGTGCGGCGAAAGTGGCCCTGGTGCGGCGAAAGTGGCCACTACGGCGTCTGGCAAATCTCACGCCGCAAAGCGATCCTCACGCCGCAAGGCGGTCGATGCGGTGCTCGTACCACCCGCGTGTCCGCAGCACGATCCGCACCACCGAGAGCATGACCGGCACTTCGACAAGCACGCCAACCACGGTTGCGAGTGCTGCACCCGACTGAAACCCAAACAGCGCAATCGCCGCTGCGACCGCCAGCTCGAAGAAATTCGACGCGCCGATCAGCGCCGACGGGCAGGCGACATTGTGCGGGACGCCGAGCGCCCGGTTCAGCGCATAGGCGATGCCGGCGTTGAGATAGACCTGAATGACGATCGGCACTGCCAGCAGCGCGATGATCAGCGGTTGTTTGACGATTTGTTGACCCTGAAAGCCGAACAGCAGCACCAGCGTCGCCAACAGGGCCAATAGCGAGATCGGTTGCAACCAGCGCAGGGTTTGCGCCAAGACGACCTCGCCGCCGCGCGCCAGCAACGACCGCCGCCAGAGCTGGGCCGCGATCACCGGCACGATGATGTAAAGCACGACCGACAGGAACAATGTCGTCCATGGCACCGTGATCGACGACAGGCCGAGCAACAGCCCGACGATCGGCGCAAAGGCGAAAACCATGATCGTGTCGTTGAGTGCCACCTGGGTCAGCGTGAAATTCGGCTCGCCGTCCGAAAGGTTCGACCACACGAATACCATCGCCGTGCAGGGGGCGGCGGCCAACAGGATCAACCCGGCGATATAGCTGTCGATTTGCCCGGCCGGCAGCCACGAGCGGAAGAGCCAGCCGATAAACAGCCAGCCAAGCAGAGCCATGCTGAACGGCTTGATCAACCAATTGATGCCGACTGTGACAGCGATGCCGCGCCATTGCTCGGCGACGCGATGCAGCGCGCCAAAATCCACCTTGATCAGCATCGGCACGATCATCAGCCAGATCAGCACCGCGACCGGGATGTTGACTTGGGCCATGGTCATGCGGCCAAGCGACTGGAAGGGCGCAGGCAGTAGCCGACCGAGCACGATACCGGCGAGGATGCACAGCGCCACCCACAGCGTCAGATAGCGCTCAAAGGTTCCGAGCGCCGGCCGCGCACGCGGCCGGCCGGTCTCAGCGACCGAAGTCATGGCAACTCCTCTTTTGGGACGGCCCGCAGACGGCCGATGTCATCGACCTGTCGCTTGATCACCAGACGGTCGAGCCGCTCGATCGGCAGCGCGACAAAAATCTTGATGCGGTTTTCGAGCACGAGATAAGCGGTGCGGAAGGCCCTGTGCTGCTCGGCTTCGGTGCCTTCGACAGCGGCGGGATCAGGTACGCCCCAATGCGCGGTCACCGGATTGCCGGGCCACACCGGACACGCCTCACCCGCCGCCTGGTCGCATACCGTGAAGACGAAATCCATGACCGGCGCGCCGTGGCAGGCGAATTCGCTCCAGCTTTTGCTGCGCAGCCCTGTTGTCGGCAGATGGTGGCGTTCGAGTTCCTCGAGCGCCAGCGGATGCACCGCCCCTTTTGGAAAGCTGCCGGCGCTGTAGCCGTTGAACCGGCCTCTGCCCCAATGCTCGATCAGAACCTCGGCGAGGATGCTCCGCGCCGAATTCCCAGTGCAGAGAAACAGCACGTTGTAAACGCGTGCGGCGCTCATCGTGGGCCGCCCGGCTCAAGGTTTGCGGGCTTCGATAATTGCCGAGACGATATGGTTCTCGATGTTGCGGCCGGGTGCCCAGCTCTTGATCAGCTCATGGCTTTCCGGTTTCGGTGTCACCCGTACATCGGCAAATCCGGCACTCGAAAGCCAGCCCTCGATATGTCCGGCGGGAGCCGCACCAGCGACGCAGCCGCACACCAGTGCCGGATCGGCCCGCAAGTCAGCCGGCAACGGCGCGGTGTTGATGATGTCCGACACCGCGAGCCGGCCGCCCGGCTTGAGGATGCGAAACGCCTCGCGAAACACCTGCGCCTTGTCGGGAACGAGATTGATCACGCAATTCGAGATCACGACGTCGGCGGTGTTGTCGGCGATCGGCAGGTGTTCGAGTTCCCCGAGGCGGAACTCGACATTGTCAGCGCCGATGCGGACGGCATTGTCGCGGGCCTTGTGGATCATCTCCTGGGTCATGTCGACGCCGATCACGCGACCGCTGTCGCCGACCTGCCGCGCCGCCAAAAAACAATCGAAACCGGCGCCGCTGCCGAGATCGACAACGATCTCGCCCGGTCGCATCGCGGCGATAGCCTGCGGATTGCCGCAGCCGAGGCCGAGATTGGCACCCTCCGGTATCGCCGCCAGCTCCGTCTCGGAATAGCCCATCCGCAGCGCCTGTTCGTGCGGATCGGCTTCCGCGCCGCAACAGGAGGAGGGAGCCGGCGCACAGCAGCCCGCCGCGCTTGCCGAGGCAATTCCGCCGTAGCAGGCGCGCACTATATCCTTGACCTCGGCATCATCCATGCTTCGCCTCCTACGCGGCTGTGGTCTTTGTTGCGGCCGCCGCGCAGCAGCCAGCGCCCGGATCGCAGACCGGCGCGGCGATCGCATCGCGCCCGCAGCAGTTTTCGGTGAGATAGGCCAGGAGCGCATTCATCACGCTATACTCGGCCGAATAGATCAGCTGGCGGCTCAGGCGGCGCTGCGTGATCAGTCCGACGTGCACGAGTTGAGCCAGGTGAAAGGAGAGAGACGAGGGCTGCACTCCGAGCCGCTCGGCGATCACGCCGGCCGGCAGCCCCGAGGGCCCGCTCGTGACCAACAATCGGAACAGGGCCAACCGGGTCTCTTGCGCAAGCGCGCCGAGCGCGGCGATAGCGTTTTGCTGATCCATACCAACGATTCCACCCTTCAACAACGATCAAAATATGTGCCGTACGGCAGCCTGCAAGGGGCATTTCGCACGGGGCATTTCTAAAATTGTCCGACTGACGTATCACGACAATATGGGAGAACTGCGATGGCGCTTGGTTGCCGCTCTGGTAACTTCGACACGCCGACGGCAGCGACAACGGGATGATGGTTTGCCGGCCGAGCGATAAGGCGGTGTATCGGATCGTCGGCCATTGCGTCGCGGTCGCGCCCGGCGTAGGTGAAGACATCACCGGTGCTCGAAGTGCGACGCCTTTGCGAAATTGCTTCTTGGCCGGATCGGCCACGAGATCATGCTTGCTTCTCAGGTGTGCGGTTTAACCCGTTAAGAAATCGGTCGGGTGGCTGATGTCCTGGCCGCGCTCGGGACGGCTGAATTCGCACATATTGTCGGGCTTTCTCTGATGGTCAGCCTGTCCGCCACCGCGATCGCCGCTGTTGTCGGATTGCCGTGCGGCGCGGGGTTGGCGATCTGCCGGTTCCCCGGTCGCCGAGCACTGATCCTGCTCGCAAATGCGTGCCTTGGCCTGCCCCCTGTCGTCGTCGGACTTGGGCTCTACCTGATATTGTCCCGCTCGGGGCCACTCGGCGGTCTCGCGCTCCTTTTTACACCCGGCGCCATGGTGATTGCGCAAGCGCTTCTCGCGACACCGATTGTCACCGCCTTGACCCATCGTGCGGTCGAGGAGCCGTGGCAGGACTATGGCGGTGCGCTGCGTGTCGACGGCGCAAGCCGGTTGCGGTCGATCGGGATGCTTCTCGCGATCGCCCGCCGCTCTGTTGTGACTGCTGTATTGGCCGGCTTCGGCCGCACGATCTCGGAAGTCGGCGCGGTTTTGATCGTCGGCGGCAACATCGCGGGCTATACGCGTATCATGACGACCGCGATTGTTCTGAAGACGAGCGAGGGCGATCTGGGGCTGGCGCTCGGCCTTGGCTGCATCCTGATCGGGATCAGCGTCGCCGTCAGCGCCTGTGCTTTTGTGCTTTGGGAAAGACGATGATGAGATTTCGGCAATATTTTGCGATCGCTTTCGTCGTATTGCTGGCGCGAGGCGGCATCGCCGCCGAACAGCCGCTACCGCAATCAATCATTCTCGCTTCAACCACTTCGGTCGAAAACTCGGGTCTGCTCGCGCACATCCTGCCGGCCTTCACGCGGGAGACCGGAATAACCGTGCATGTTCTGGCTCAGGGAACGGGACAGGCGCTGGAGACGGCGACGCGCGACGACGCCGATCTGGTTCTTGTCCACGATCCGGAAGCCGAACAGAAATTCATCACCGCCGGTGACGGCATCGACCGCCACCAGATCGCCTGGAATGACTTTATCGTGGTTGGGCCGCGCTCCGATCCGGCACACATCTCCGGCACCCATGATGCGGTCGCGGCGTTGACGGCGATTGCCAGCACAAAAGCACCCTTTGTCTCGCGCGGCGACAAAAGCGGTACCGACGCGCTCGAACACCGGCTGTGGCGGCTGGCGGGGATCGATCCCGTCGCAGCCGGTGGAGGATCGTGGTACCGCGATATCGGCGGCGGCATGGGGGCCGCACTCAATACCGCTCAAGCGATGAACGCCTACACGATCAGCGATCGCGGCACCTGGCTAAGCTTTGGCAACAAGGGTGATCTTGCCGTCCTGGTCGAAGGCGACCCGCGTCTCGTCAATCGCTATGACGTGATCCTGCTCAACCCGGCAAAGCACCCCGTGCCAAAGCAGGCGTTAGCCAAGCGTTTTGCGCAATGGCTGCTGTCACCCGAAGGGCAGGCGGCGATCGGCGCATATAAAGTGGATGGCGAGCAGCTGTTCCACCCGTCAGCTACGGCGCCGCGGTGAAAGCGGCAAACACGGGCGGTGAAGGGGTCTCGCGACCCGGCATCGAGCCCGCGGCGCGATCGGGTCTCGCGAGGATCGGGTTCGCTACGCGCGAGCACCGGAGAGGATTGGCGCGCCCGAGAGGAGTCGAACCCCTAACCCCCAGATCCGTAGTCTGGTGCTCTATCCAATTGAGCTACGGGCGCCCGTGTCTGGCCGCTTGGTGGCGGCAAGAGGCAACAACTACTCCAGCCGCGGGCCGCAAGGCAAGGGCGATCAGGCCGGCGGGCGGCGGCAGCCGTCCGGGCTCGCCCGAAATTCCACATAACGGCCACCATCAGATGACAAACTCGCCAGCGCAGCCATATCTCGCCCGACAATAGCCTCGGCGTTGGCGGGTGATTAGCGCCGAAGGAAGCAAAGCCGGATGGAACCGACCATCAGCGCCACCGATTTCGCCTCGATCGCCGCGCCCTCGGCCGATGATCCCGGCACTCGGCCGACCGTGACATTGCTGCCGGCGGCAAAGCGGCGCGCCGAAACCGGCCATCCCTGGATCTATTCGAACGAAGTGCTGATGGACGAGGCGGCCCGCGCCCTGCCCGGCGGCACGCTCGTCACCATGTGCCGGGCCGACGGGGCGGCACTCGGGGTCGCGATGTTCAACCCGCACAGCCTGGTGGCGGCGCGCCTTCTTGACCGCGACCCCGACCGGGTGATCGGCACCCGCTTTTTTGGACGCCGGATCGAGCGTGCTCTGCGGCTGCGTCAACAGCTCTTCGACGAGCCGTTTTATCGGCTCGTTCATGCCGAGGCGGACGGGCTGCCCGGCCTTGTCGTTGAGCGCTTTGATGATGTCCTCGTCGTCCAGTCGAACACGGCGGGCATGGCTCAGCTCGAACCGCTGGTGCTCGAGACATTGTCCGCCGCACTCAAACCGCGAGCCATTGTGCTGCGCAATGACAGCCCGGCGCGCGCCCAGGAAGGTCTGCTGCCCGAAGTTCGGCTGGCGGCGGGCGCGCTCGACACCCGCCTGCTGTTGCTGGAAAATGGCGCCCTATTCCC
>DATJLK010000172.1:0-15465 GCA_035509615.1 Allostellaceae bacterium
GCGTTCGGCATGTTGATGGTTTTCGAGATCGCACCCGAGATGAACGGCTGCGCCGCGGCGATCATGCGAATGTGACTTTCGGCCGACAGCGCGCGGGTGCCGGTGCGCCCGCATGGGCTCGCACAGTCGAATACCGGCAGGTGCTCGGGTTTCAGATAGGGTGCGCCCTCCAATGTCATCGCACCGCAGCACCAGGCGTTGGCAGCGTCGATTTCGGACCGGGTGAAACCGAGCGCCGCCAACAGGTCAAAGCCGGGGTTGTCAAGGGCGGCGGGTGCGATGCCCAACTGTTCGATGCAAAACTCTGCGCCGAGGCTCCATTTGTTAAAGGCGAATTTGATGTCAAAGGCGGCGGCGAGCGCGGTCTCGGCGGCGGCGAGGGCGGCGTCGTCAAAGCCGCGCGCGCGCAGGCTGTCATGGTTCACCGCGGGGGCGCCGGCGAGGGTGCCGCGGCCCAGCGCATAGCGCTCGATCGCGGCGATTTCAGCCGCGTCATAGCCGAGGGTGGCGAGTGCGGACGGCACGGCGCGGTTGATGATCTTGAAATAGCCGCCGCCGGCGAGCTTTTTGAATTTGACGAGCGCAAAATCGGGCTCGATGCCGGTCGTGTCGCAATCCATGACGAGCCCGATCGTGCCGGTGGGCGCGATGACCGTCGCCTGGGCGTTGCGAAAGCCGTGCCGCTCGCCAAGTGCGAGTGCATGGTCCCAGGCCTCTCGCGCCGCCACCACCAGCTGCGCGTCGGGGCAATTGGCGGCATCGAGCGCCACCGGCGCGATCGCCAGGCCTTCGTATCCGCTGTCGGCGGCGCCCGGATCCAGGCCCTCTCCGCCCTTCAGGGGGGAGAGGGAGGGGCCCGCGCCGGAGGCGTGGGAGGGTGAGGTGGACGCCTGGCCATGCGGGGAATCCCCCACCTCACCCGAACCCTCTCCCCCCCAAGGGGCGGAGAGGGGGAATTTTGCATGAGAAAGCGAGAGGTCGGGCGCCGTGCCGCCGTAACTGGCGCGACGGTGGTTGCGGATGACCCGCAGCATCGCCTCTCGGTTGGCGGCAAAGCCGGGGAAGGGGCCTGACGGCACGAGCCCGGGGTCGCCCGCCATCTCAGCCGAGGCGGCGTAACTCGCCCCGGTCAGGAGTGCGGTGATCGCGGCAGCGAGGGCGCGGCCCGCGGCACTGTCATAAGCGAGACCCAGCGCCATCAGGAGCCCGCCGAGATTGGCATAGCCGAGCCCCAAGGTGCGAAAGGCATAGGAGCGGCGAGCGATCTCGGCCGACGGGAACTGCGCCATCATCACCGAGATTTCGAGCACGATCGTCCACAGCCGCACCGCATGGGCAAATCCCCCGGTGTCGAAACGGCCATCCGCATGGCGGAACGCCATCAGGTTCAGCGAGGCGAGATTGCACGCGGTATCATCGAGAAAATTGTATTCGGAGCAGGGGTTGGAGGCGTTGATGCGGCCGCTTTCGGGGCAGGTGTGCCAGTCGTTGATCGTCGTGTCGAATTGCAGCCCGGGATCGGCCGAGGCCCAGGCCGCGTGCGCGATGCGGTCCCACAATGCGCGCGCCGGCAAGCTCTTGGCGGTCTTGCCGTCGGTGCGCCGGGTCAAGTGCCACGCACCATCGGCTGCGACCTGTTGCAGAAAGGCGTTTGACACCCGCACCGAGTTGTTCGAATTCTGCCCGGCGACGGTCAGATAGGCTTCGGAATCCCAGTCGGTGTCGTAGGTGCGGAACTCGGCCGCGGTCTCGCCCTGGCGGGCGCGCTGGATCACCCGCTCAATGCAATTTTCCGGGATCATCGCCCGGCGGGCGGCGCGGATCTCGCGCTTCAAGACAGGGTTGCGGGTCGGGTCGCATGGGTCGGCCACACCCGGCGGAGCGTCGTGGCAAGCCGCCATGACCCGCTGCAAATGGCGTGCGGCGAGCTTTGAGCCGGCGACAAGAGCGGCCACCTTTTGCTCCTCGACGACCTTCCAGTCGATAAAGGCTTCGATGTCGGGGTGATCGATGTCGACGATCACCATCTTGGCGGCGCGGCGTGTGGTCCCGCCGGATTTGATCGCCCCCGCCGCCCGGTCGCCGATGCGCAGAAAGCTCATCAGCCCGGAAGAGCGGCCGCCCCCCGACAGCCTCTCGCCATCACCGCGCAATTTCGAGAAATTCGAACCCGAGCCCGAGCCGTATTTGAAGATTCGTGCTTCGCGCACCCACAGATCCATGATCCCGCCGGAATTGACGAGATCGTCCGCCACACTCTGGATGAAGCAGGCATGCGGCTGGGGGTGTTCATAGGCGCTGGTCGACCGGGCCAGTTCACCGCTGCGGTAGTCGACAAACCAGTGTCCTTGCGCCGGGCCGTCGATGCCATAGGCCCAATGCAGCCCGGTGTTGAACCATTGCGGCGAGTTCGGCGCCCCGATCTGGCGCGCCAGCATCAGCCGGATCTCGTCGTAAAACGCGACGGCATCCGCTTCGGCGTCGAAATAGCCGCCCTTCCAGCCCCAATAGGTCCAGGTTCCAGCCATCCGGTCAAAAACCTGGCGGGCGCTGGTTTCGCCGCTGGAGCGGGTATTTTCCGGCAATGCCGACGACGCCGATTCGTCGGGACGGCGACGCCACAGCCAGGCCGGCACGCCGTCTTCGGCAACCGGCGCCAGCGCCGCCGGGACCCCCGCCTTGCGAAAGTATTTCTGCGCCAGGATGTCGGCGGCGACCTGGCTCCATTCCGCCGGCACCTCGATGCCGTGGGCCTCGAATACCAGTGAGCCATCCGGGTTGCGGATCTCGCTGGTCGCAGTGCGGAAACTCACCGCTTCGTAGGGATCCCGACCAGCCGTGGTAAAGCGACGCGCGATATGCATTCCTCTCCCCCGCCAGAGCGTCGTCTGTCGCCTATCCGCATCTTGGCACATATAGCGGCACGACGTGCTTGAAGGCCTAGATTTAGACGCAACGCCACGGCTTAGCAACCGAATTTGCGGTGAAGATGCAAAGGCACACTATATGTTGTGCCAAAGCAACATGTTGCGCTGAAGCAACGCCTGTCCCGGCTATTGCCCACGGCCCCGGCGCAATGCGATAAAGCGGCCTGTCGGCAAGGCTGTGCTTTGCCGGTCGGTGTCGCGCGGGCACCACTGGCACGATCGCCGCGACGACCAGGATAGCCGGCGGGGACGGCACGGATGGAGCGATGACTCTCGGGACGCGTCTGTTGACCTGGCTGCGCGGCGAGTATGTCGGGACCGACGGTCTCGGCAACCGCTATTACCGCGAGAAGGGACGGCGGCAACTAACGCGAGGCGGCGGCCGCACCAGCCGCGAAAAGCGCTGGGTGATCTATGCCGGCGAACCCGAGGGCTCCAAGGTGCCGCCCGAATGGCATGCTTGGCTGCACCATACGGTCGACGAGGTGCCGCGGCCAGGATCGCGCCAGCGCTATCCGTGGGAAAAAGAGCATCTCCCGAACATGACCGGCACACCTTACGCCTATCGCCCGCCGGGATCGATTCTGCGCGGCGGCCGGCGGCCGCGGGCAACCGGCGATTACGAGCCGTGGACCCCCGAATGATGCCGTGCTGCGATCGGACCTGAATTGGGCGGCGAATAGGCGGGGATTTCGGCGGATGCGCGGCAATGTCATCGAGACGGTAATGGGCGCCGTCGTGCTCGTCATAGCGGCCCTGTTTTTGTTCTTTGCCTATTCGACGAGCCAGGTCGGTGCGGTCACCGGCGGCTATCCGGTTACCGCCCAGTTCCAGAGCGTTGACGGCATCCATGCGGGCAGCGATGTGCGCATCGGCGGGGTCAAGGTCGGCTCGGTCAGTTCCGAATTTCTCGATCCGAAAACGTTTACCGCCACCCTGAAGATGACCATCGCCTCGGAATACAAATTGCCCGACGACACCGTCGCCGAGATCACATCCTCCAGCCTGCTCGGCGACAAATACGTGTCGCTGGTGCCCGGCGGCTCTGACAAGGACCTCCCTGCCGGCGGTCAGATCAAATTCACGCAATCGTCGGTCAGCCTTGAAAACCTGATCGGGCAGATGATCTTTTCGCAGCCGGGCGGCGGACAGAAAAAGCCGGGCGAGGGCGGCGAGGCGGCTCCCGGTGGGTTGCCGGGTAGTGCAATCCCTGGTGGTGGATTGCCTGGTGGTCGCACCCCGGGCGGGGCGGCGCCGGATGCCGTGCCCGGCGGGCTCAAATAGCGAGCGGGCTCAAATAGCGAACGACTTGCCAAAAGGAGATCGCGATGAGCGGATCCAAGCAGCAGTTCCCGATCTGGCGAACGCCGGAAGGCGAGCCGGTTTCCTGCATCGAAAAGATCAAGGTGCTAAACGAAAACCTCGCCGAATTGCGCGAATTGGCGCAGGAAGCGCTGGAAGACGCGGTGCTGATGGGTGCCGATGAGCGCCAGGTGCGTGGGGTTTTGGCCGGGATCGTCGAGGAACTCGTCAACCCTTATAAGAAATAAGCGCTTCGCTTTTATCGCAAATCTCGCCACTCGGCGTGGCGCCGAGCGTGGCATCCGGACCATTGGACCATGATCGTATCGGACGGAAGTGCCTGGCGCTCCGATCCGATACGATCATGGTCTCACTGTTGTAATCGAGAGCAGGATTCATGCGATCCTGCTCCAGTCAAGGCGCCCAACCGGCCAAGTTTCTTCCAGTTTACCATTTGGGCTTGGTGACCTGGAAACTTTGGCGCGCCTCAATCCGCTTGATCCAGTCCAGCAATTTGGGGTGTTCGGCGAGCAGGGCTTTGCCATCGGGGATGTTGGCGAAATAATGGAACAGCGGTATCGCCATCAGATCGGCGAGGGTCACAAAATCGGCGGCTAAAAAAAAGTGCTCCGCCATTAGCCGGTCGGTCTCGGCGAGGCAAAGCCGGGCGCGCGGCAGTGCTGCCGTGATTGCCGCCTCATCCGGCTCACGGCCGAAAAGTCGCGGCGCCAATACCCGGTTGAACAGGATTTTCCCGACGATGCTGGGCCAGGCATAGGCATCGATGATGCCGATGATCTGGTTCATCCGCGACCACTGGTGCACATCCTTGGGCTGCAACGGCGTGCCGGCAAAGCGCTCATCGACATAGCGGACGATGGCCTGGGTCTCGTAGAGCATAAAACCGTCATGCTCAAAGGCTGGGACTTTGGCAAAGGGCTGACGCGACAGGTGCGGTTCCTCGCGGTTCGCGCCAAACGGCACATCGACAAGTTCGTGCGTCACACCTTTTTCGGCGAGTGCGAGCCGCGCGCTCCACACATAGGTGCTGCGGGCCGGACCGTAGACGATCGGATGTGCCATCGCCGGTTACCTCGCCGCTTTGTAGAGTCGTTAGCACTAACCCCGTTCCGGTGCAGTCAAGCGGCGGCGCGCACAGCTTGTGGCGGGGTCGGACGCATCTCCCGCACCATCGTTTGGATGTGATAGTGCATCGCGCATTTTATTGCGTAAAGCTGCAGGATTGCCGGTGTCGGTCGATGCCGGAGGACGTGGAACAGGCGGCAGCGATATTCGCGGCTCAGGGCCGGATCTGGAACCCCGCGCATCAGCATGACAAATGTCGCTATCGCCTCGAGCAGCAGGCGCGCGTTGAGCCGGGCGCGGCGGATGGGACGACGCCGCAGATAGTTCTGGCGCGCCTGGTCCCAGCGCAGCCGGGCGCCGAGGTAAAGCTGATCGAGCCGCCCGAAAAAGGCAGCCGGCTGATACAAGTGCTGCATCAGCTCGACATAGCCTTGGTACAATACATCGCGAGCGATGCGTTGCGGCACAACATTGGTGCCAAACGGTCCGAAACCGGAGGGATCGCCGCTGTTGTCCAGCCTGCCCTCCCTTTCGAGCCGCGTGTAGAGCGGGGTCCGGGGGATCGCCACCAGCATGTTGACCATGATGTTGGCGATGCGCGATTCGGCGAGAAACCGGCGCTGTATTTCAAAGACCGTTTCGTCGTCATTGTCGAAGCCGACGATGATGCCGCACCAGACCTCCATCCCCGCTTCCTGGATGCGGTGGACCTTGTCGAGCATGGTCCCGCCGCGAGGGCGAAGATTCTGGACCTTCCTAGTTTCGCGCAGCGCCGCTTCGTTGGGGGTTTCGATCCCGATGAAGACCTCGGTGATATTGGCTTCGACCGTCAACCCCATCAGCTCCGCATCCTCGGCGAGATCGATCGAAGCCTCGGTCGCGAACAACAGCGGATAGCCGTGCGCCTGCTGCCAGCCGATCACTTCGCGCAACAGCGGCTTGATCGCCTTTTTGTTGCCGATCAGGTTGTCGTCAACGATGAATGCCGTTTGTTTACCGGTGGCCAGCAACCCGTCGAGTTCGTCGAGTACCTGGGCCGAGCTCTTGATCCGCGGCCGGCGGCTGAAGGTGACAATGATATCGCAGAATTCGCAGGCGAATGGGCAGCCGCGCGAGAATTGGACACTGCCAAGCGCGTAATCCTTGATCCGCAGCAGATCGAGGCGCGGACGCGGCACGGTCGACATGTCGGTGCGACTCGACTGCTCGTATCGGTTGGCGTGCCGCCCTTCGTCCCATTCGGCAAGAAAACGCGGCCAAGTCTCTTCCGCCTCGCCGACAAAGATCACATCGGCGATCCCGGCGATATCGCTCTCCCGCACCGTCACCCATGGACCGCCGACGACGGTAAAGCAGCCGCGCTCCTTTAACTCGGCGAGGATCTCATGCATGCGCCTGCGCTGAACGTTCATTCCGGTCAGCCCGACAATGTCGGCGCGCGCGCAGCGGGCGAAATCGATCGGCTCGACATTCTCGTCGACCAGCGTGACCGTGTGCTCGGGCGGGGTCAGTGCCGCCAGCAGGGGCAGGCTCGCGACCGGTAGAACCGCCTTGGCGCCGAGAAACGGCATCGCGTGCTCGAGCCCCCAAAACGAGGTTTCAAAACGCGGGTTGATGATGACGATGTCGGCCATGCGCAAGTTCGCTGTTGGTGACCAGGAAAAGCGATAATACTCTTCGCTGCGCGAGCAACGCGAACGTTAGCGCTCGTCTTCGCCGGCGTCGCCCTGGTCGGGTCGACGGCATCGTCCCGGAGTTGCCCCGGTTCGGCCCCTCAGACCCTCGAGCGTAAGCCGTCAGCCTCTTATCGCCAAGCCTGCAGTCTCCCAGATATGGTCGATCACTCGATCGCGAGCCACGTGCACAATGTCTTCTTTCTTTTCACCCTATCGGCACGAGTTCATCCGCGTTGCCGCCTGCGTGCCGCAGGGGGCGGTCGCCGCGCCCGGGCGAAACGCGGCAGCCGTCGAGGCGATGCTCGCCGCCGGCGACAAGGCGCGCGTCGGGTTGATGGTGTTTCCCGAACTGGCGCTGTCGGCCTACGCGATCGATGATCTGCTGTTCCAGGACGCATTGCTCGACGCCGTCGAAGCTGAAATTGACCGGCTGCTGCAGGCCAGCCGCAAACTGTTCCCGGTCTTTGCCGTCGGCGCGCCGTTGCGTGCGCGCGGCCATCTCTACAATTGCGGGATCGTAATTTACCGCGGGCAGCTGCTCGGTGTGGTGCCCAAGGTTTATCTGCCGAACTACCGCGAATTTTACGAACGCCGTCACTTTATGTCGGGCGAGCGGATTGCCGGACAGACGATCACGGTCGCGGGCCTCAAGGCGCCGTTTGGCATCGACCTGTTGTTTGCTGCGGCATCGGGTGAAGCCGCGGCCACGTTCCATCTAGAAATTTGTGAAGATCTATGGGTGCCGCAGCCGCCGAGCAATATCGCGGCCCTTGCCGGCGCCGAAATACTGCTGAATCTGTCGGCCAGTAATATCACGATCGGCAAGGCCCGGATGCGGCGCCTCTTGTGCGCTGCGCAATCGGCGCGGTGCCTCGCCGCCTATGCCTATTCGGCCGCGGGTGCGGGCGAATCAACAACCGATCTCGCCTGGGATGGCCAGGCCGGCATTTTCGAACTCGGCGAGGATCTGGCGGAGACCGAGCGCTTTTCCGCCAATCCCGAGATGGCGATTGCCGATGTCGATATCGGCCGCATCCGGCAGGAGCGGATGCGCATGAACACCTTTGGCGACTGCGCGCGAGCGAATGCGGCGACCCAGCCGGCGTTCCGCACGATCGCGTTCGACTTTGCGCCGCCGCCCGAACCGCTGCCGTTGCGCCGTGATGTCGAGCGCTTTCCGTACGTCCCGGCCGACCCGGCGACACTGCAGGACAATTGCTACGAAGCCTACAACATTCAGGTCCAAGGGCTGGCGCAGCGGCTCAAGGCGACCGGGTTGAACAAGCTCGTGATCGGGGTGTCGGGCGGGCTCGACTCGACCCAGGCGTTGATCGTCTCGGCGCGGGTGATGGATCGCCTTGGCCTGCCGCGCACCAATATCCTCGCCTATACATTGCCCGGCTTTGCGACCAGCGAGGCGACCAAGGCCAATGCCTGGCGGCTGATGAAAGCGCTCGGCGTAACCGGCGATGAGATCGATATTCGTCCCACAGCACGGCAGATGATGAGCGATATCGGTCATGCCGCCTCGACCGGTGTGGAATGTTACGATGTGACGTTCGAAAACATCCAGGCCGGGTTGCGCACCGACTACCTGTTCCGGCTCGCCAACCACAATGGCGGCTTGGTCGTGGGCACCGGCGACCTGTCTGAACTCGGGCTCGGCTGGTGCACTTATGGGGTCGGCGATCAGATGTCGCATTACAACCCCAACGCCTCGGTGGCCAAGACCCTGATCCAGCACCTGATCCGGTTTGTCGCGGCCACCGGCGATCTTGGACCCGACACCGTCCCGATCCTCCACGCGATCCTGGCGACCGAGATATCACCCGAGCTGGTGCCGCCGGGCGCCGATGGCGTGATCCAGTCGACCGAGAGTGTGGTCGGCCCCTACGCGTTGCAGGATTTCAACCTGTTCTACACCACACGCTACGGCTTTCGCCCATCCAAGATCGCGTATTTGTCATGGAACGCATGGGCCGATATCGAACGCGGAGTCTGGCCGCCCAACATCCCGGAAGCGGCGCGGCGCGCCTACAGCCTCGCCGAGATCAAGCACTGGCTCGGGGTCTTCCTGCGGCGCTTTTTCGAGTTGTCGCAGTTCAAGCGCTCAGCCCTGCCCAATGGCCCCAAGATTTCGTCGGGTGGCTCGCTGTCGCCGCGCAGCGACTGGCGGGCACCTTCGGATTCGAGTGCGGCGGTGTGGCGGCGCGAACTCGACGAATCCGTCCCTGACAAGGTGTAGGGCATCGAAATCATCGCACTGGAGGCACTAAGCTCACAATGCATCGCTTGGCCGGGCTTGACCCGGCCATCCACGTCTTGGAGCGCGGACGTTTCCATGGGTGCAGGGATCAAGCCCGCGCAAGGGGCTTTGCGGTGCCAAGCAGTCGATCAGCCGCGACGGCAGTCTGCGCTTTGTGGCGACCTGCGTTTGACGCAATTGGGAATTGCTATACCGTCGGGCGGATATTCTGGTTCATGCGGAACAGGTTGGTCGGATCGTATTTATTCTTCAAGGCGACGAGGCGGTCGTAGCTGCCACCATAGGCGGCGCGGATCCGTGTGGCTTCTTCGGCATCGAGATGGTTGACATAGACTTCGCCAGACGCGAACGGCTCGACCGCACTCCAGTATTCGCGGGTCCACCGGACGTGACCGGCGGTCTCGGCCGGATCGGTCCATTGCGAGATCACGTCGTAATCCCATTGGTCGTGACGCAGACCAAACGCGGTCGCGTTCCGATCTACCCGGGCGGCCGCACCATGCATATGAAAAAACAGGACCATCGACATCGGCGACAGCATCTTTGCCGCGCGTGCGATCATGATGTCGAGCAGCTCGTCGCTGAGCTCGTTTAAAAAGCTCGATTTCCAGTATCGCTGGACGCCGCCATACGGCACCGCCGCGTCGAACAGCGTGTTCAGCTGGACATAGGAGGTGGGTGCTATGGTGTCCGCCAGCGGCGAGCCGAATTTCCGCAGCGGCGCCATCAGCCGCTCGCCCTCCGCCAACTCGCCGACATAGCTGGCGATGATGACGGCGACCGGCTCGCCCTCGGGCGAGGTCATCAGGCTCGCGGCAGCGAGCATCTCGTCGGGGCAGCCGCGGGCAAACTCACGATAGAAACGCAGCATCGATTTGGCTGCGCTGATCGGGTGAATGACCATTCCGGCAAGCACCGGCCCGACCGGGTGAAGCTGGTATTCGAACGAGGTGACGACGCCAAAATTGCCGCCGCCGCCACGCAAGCCCCAGAACAGGTCCGGGTTCTCGTCGGCGCTGGCGGTCACCAGCCTGCCTTCGGCGGTGACCAGGTCCGCCGACAGCAAGTTGTCGCAGCTGAGCCCATGTTTACCCATCAGCCAGCCAAGGCCGCCGCCCAAAGTCAGCCCGGCGATGCCGGTTGTCGACACCACCCCGCCGGTGCTGGCGAGCCCAAAGGCCTGGGTTTCGCGGTTGTATTCGCCCCAGGTCAGGCCCGCCTCGGCGCGCGCTGTGCACCGGGCCGGATCGACCCGCACACTCTTCATCGCCGAGAGATCGATCATCAACCCGCCTTCGCACACCGCATTGCCGGTGATGTTGTGGCCGCCGCCCTTGACTGACATCAAAAGCCGGTGGTCGCGTGCGAACTGCACCGCCGCGATAATGTCGGCCGGGCCGGCGCAGCGCGCGATCAATGCCGGGCGCCGGTCGATCATCCCATTCCAGATGCGGCGCGCCTTGTCATAACCGTTGTCGCCGGGCTGCATCAGCCGGCCCCGCAGACCGTCGGCAAGACCCCGAATCGCCGCCGCCTCGAGGATCGCCTCGCCGCCGTCGGTGGTGATCACCCGCGCATCTGTCATTTTCTAGCCTCCCTAGGAATTGCTTGAAGCCGGCGCCAATCGGCCTCAATGCAAGTCGAGGCTACACGAAATGGCTGCGGCCGTCAGGAGAGTACGTCCAAGAGAACCCGGCTCCCCCGACCTCGCCGGCGGGTCCCGCGAACGCGGCCCAAAGCCGCGGCCGAGTAGCGGTGCTGAACGCCCGCTCTATCGGCAACGATGAATTAATATTCGGCGAGAGACCATTGGGCGAGTTCCGCGAGGCGGAGGCCGTCGTTGAGGCGGACCGCCGTGCCGGTGATCGGGCGTTCAGCACAAGCAGATGCATCGGGCTCCCGCCGCCCGTGGCGAGATTGCTCCGCCAAGCAAATTTGTTGTAACGGCACGGCGGCAAATGTCGAATTCCTGCAAAACCAAATTCTTGTCGGTAGATGAGGAGCGCGCCGCGCCGCCGGTCATGCCCGGATGCGTCCGAGAAATCGCGCCACGCGCGCCGGCGCTGCTTCGGAGAAAAACTCGTCGGTGGCGCCGCTATGCGCGATCCTGCCGCCGTCGAGAAAGATCACGCGGTCGGCTGCCCGCCGCGCAAAGCTCATCTCGTGGGTCACGACGATGCTGGTCATGCCCTCCTCGGCCAGTTCCTGCATGACATCGAGCACCTCACCGACCGTCTCCGGGTCGAGCGCGCTGGTCGGTTCGTCATAGAGCATCAGAGCTGGCTGCATCGCCAGCGCGCGGGCGATCGCCACCCGCTGCTGCTGGCCGCCCGACAGCTCGTCAGGATACATCTCGGCCTTGTCCGGCAGGTGCACCTTGCGCAGCAGATGGCGCGCCAGTTCGCGCGCCCGACCCGACTCTTCCTTCAGTACCTTGATGCGGGCGAGTGCGATATTGTCCTCGGCGGATAGATGCTGGAACAGCTCGAAGCTTTGGAACACCATGCCGATGCGGCGGCGGACGGCGACTGCCTCGTGGCGCCGCAAATGGGCGATCTCCCGGCCCTGGAACAGAATTCTACCCGCCGAAATCGGCTCCAACAGATTGAGGCATTTGAGCAGCGTCGATTTGCCCGAGCCGGATGGCCCGATCATCACCAGGCATTCGCCCTCACAAACCTTAAGGTCCACCCCCTTCAGCACATCGTCGTCACCGTAGCTCTTGCGGAGCGCGATGCCTTCGAGCAATGGCCGCGTCACCGCACCGCACCAAAATTGGCTGCGGATAGGAGCCGGAACGCCGATGCTTTGAGGGTCGCGCCGCGCCGCTTCTGACACGCCCGCTCGATCAAGCCTTGGATCACCATCAGCACCGTCGTCATGCCCAGGTAGTAGATGCCCGCCACGGTCAGCGTCTCGAGGAAGCGGAAATTCATCGATGCCGTCTGGTCGGCCGTCAGCAGCAATTCCTGGACCCCGATGACCGAGACCAGCGCCGACAGTTTTAGCATTCCGTTGAACTGGTTGCCGATCGGCGGGATCACGATGCGCAGCGCCTGCGGCAGCACGACCCACATCATGATCTGCCGTTCTTCGAGCCCGAGGGCGCGCGCCGCGGTGCGCTGTCCGGATCCGACCGCGCGGATGCCGGAGCGCATGATCTCGGTCATGTAGGCGCCCTCGTTTAGGCCGAGAGCGAGCACCGCGCAGGCCTCAGCCGGCAGCACGATGTGGAATAACGGCAGTACGTTGAAGGCGAACACCAGCTGGAGCAGAACCGGCGTCCCGCGGAACAGCCACAGGTAACCCATGATCGCGCCGCGCACGATCCGCCACGGCACCTCCTGCCCGGCCGCCAGCAAAAGTCCGATCAGCATGCCCACCAGCAGCGAAGCCAGACTGATCCACAACGTCACCAACGCCGCATGCGCAAAACTGAAGCTGAACAGATAGTCCAGCATCAGATGGGGCGAGAAAATCGACATGCTCGGGGCTCCTGTCGCCTCTACGTTGCCGGGTCAAAACAGCGAAGCGCTGGCCGGCAACCGGTATTTCTTGACCAAAGCGGCATAGGTGCCGTCGGCGACGACCGCCTTGAAAGCGGTGTCGACGGCGTCTCTGAGCGCGGTCTTGCCCTTGGCAAAGCCGATGCCGAGCAAGGTGTTGTTGTCGAAGGTGTCGCCCGCGGCCTCGAATGCGTCATGCGATTGCGTGACCAGCGCAACAGCGGTCGGCACCGATGTTACCATCGCATCCACCCGTCCTTCGCGCAGCGCCAGCGCACTGGTGGCGCTCGAGGTCAGGCTGATGATCGTCAGTGCGGGCTTGCCGTCCTTCAGGCAATCCGCCGCGAGCTTTTGGGCTTGTTTCTCATAAACCGTGCCGACCGCCGCGGCCAACCGATGTCCGCACAGCTGCGGCAGCGCCGTCAGGTGCAAAGGGTTTCCCTTGGTGACCAGCAGTTGATCGCCAACCCGCAGATAGGGAATGAAATCGACGACCTGGCTGCGCTCCGGGTTGATATACATGCCGCTGACGATCGTATCGATGCGTCCGCCGAGCAGCGCCGGGATCAGCCCCTTGAACTCGATCAGGCTCGGTGCGGATTGGAGGTGCAGCTTTGCGGTGATGGCCGCGACCAGATCGACATCGAAGCCGACCGGCTTGCCATCCTGCAGCGATTCAAAGGGAGGAAATGTCGCCGAAGTACCCCAGATCAGCTTGCCGCTGTCGATCAGGGGCAGCGTTTGCGCCGACGATGCCGGCGCCCACGGAAGCACGGCTGCAAGCGCCATCAGCCATGTCAAAGCGCGAACCGGCATGCCTTTCTCCCCGCTATCATGGACGCTGCTGGCAAACTGCATGCCAGCGGCCGGCGGCGCGACGAGATGCCCCGGGGCGGCTGCGGGTTTGGAACTTGCTGCGGGTTTGGAACTTGCATGGCGGCCGCACGAAAGGGGATGCGCATGATTAGAACCGGTGAGGCCTATCGCGCCGGATTGCGTGACGGGCGCGAGATCTGGATCGACGGCGAGCGCGTCGCCGACGTCACGGCGCATCCGGCGTTTTGCCCGATCGTCAACGCGAAGGCGCGGATGTACGATCTCGGGCATGATGCGGCAGCGGCGCCGACGATGACCTTTGCCGAGGGCGGCGAGCGTTTTTCGATCCTGCTGCGGCCGCCGACCGAGCATCGCCACTGGCGCGAAAAATGGCGGGCGGTCGATCTCTATCTGAACGACATCAAGGGAGTGGTTACGCGGGTTGGTGACGAGACCGTCGGCGAACTGTGGTCACTGCTCGACGGGCGCGATGTGCTCGACTCGATCGATCCCCGGTTCAGCGACAATATCGACCGGCACATCAAACGGGTTCTCGCCCAAGACATCTTTCACGTTTCGGCCAACACCGACCCGAAGGGCGACCGGTCGCGGCGGCCGCAGGACCAGGACCCCGACATGATGGTCCACGTGGTCAGGGAGACCGATGCCGGCATCGTGCTGCGCGGCGCCAAATACGAGACCGCGGCATCCTACGCCGACCAAGCTTTTCTAAAGCCGACCGCGGGCGCCTGGACGGACGACCAATTGTCGGATTACGCGGTCGGCTGCATCGTCAGGATGGGCGCACCCGGGGTGCGGCATCTGTGCCGCTCCGGGTTTGCCGGGCGCGATCCCGCCGACTATCCGCTCGCCAGCCGCTTTGACGAGGTCGACACATTGCTTGTTTTCGACGATGTCCTGATCCCATGGGAGGACGTGTTCTTCTACCGCTCGACCCGTGCCGCCGCTTTCATTCGCGGCACTTTGCACCGCTATTCGGCATTCCCCTACGTGCTGCGCATCCTCTACATGGCTGACATGATGATTGGGGCGGCGCTGTTGAATGCGCGTCAGACCGGCCTCGACCGGCTGCAGGCGGTGCGCGAGAAGCTCGCCGATCTCGTCTGCTACCGCGAGGGCATCAACGCCCATCTCGTCGCCGCGATCGCCTAGGCGCAGCGGAGCCCGGCCGGTCTGTTGATGCCGCATCAGTCGCTGCTCTACGCCGGCCGCGTCCATGCTTGCGCGAACCTGCCTGTCATGATGCACATCGCCCGCGAATTGTGCGGTGGCCAGATCGGCGTGACCCCGAGTGCCGCTGCATTTTCCGGCGGCGGATCGCGCGACTGGCTCGACAAATTCTACACGCTCAACGATGGCTGGCAGGCGGAGGACCGTCGCAAGCTGCTGGCGTTCGCCCGCGACCTGTTGAACTCGGATTATGCCGGCCATCGCTTGACGTTTGTCCAGTTCGCGCAGGCACCGCATTTCAACCACCTGAACGCAGTCTACAATGCCTTCGATTTTTCGGGGCCGCTCGATTTCGTCCGGCGCGCCGCGGGTCTCTCGGAGCGGGCCGCGGGCGATTGAACGCCGCTGGCGTTCGGCTTGCACGGCGCAAGACCACCATCAGGAGGCGGATGCGATGAACCAGGACCGTCGCGGCGAGAGAATCAAGCTCGGTGCGTTCTTTCACCCGACCGGCAACCATGTCGCCGCCTGGCTGCATCCCGAAGCGCAGATCGACGCCGGCACCAACTTTCGGCACTACGCGCAAATTACGCAAACCGCCGAGCGCGGCAAGTTCGACCTGATGTTTGTCGCCGACGCGGTTGCGGTGCGCGATGGCAATCTCGAAGCGCTGAGCCGCTGGCCGCAATACATGG
>DATJLK010000173.1:0-14366 GCA_035509615.1 Allostellaceae bacterium
TGCCAAACGGATCGAGCTGCGGGTTGGTCAGGATATTGGCCGCCGCCTCGGCATAGCAGAACGGGACGAACACCATCCCCGGCGCGACATTGCTGTCGGCCCGCGCCTTCAATTCGGTCCGCAATGCGGCAATTTCTGTCGCAAGATCGGCCTTTGTCGCCAGCTGCGCAATCGCTTCCGCCATATCCCCGGCCGGTTGCGGTGCAAAGCCGGCGGCCTCCAGCCGGCGCGCCAACCGCAAGGTGTCGAACGGCACGGCCATCGCGGCTTCTTCGCGATCCGGGGAAATAGCCGAGCTATTCTGCGGCTGCTCTGACTTCGGCGGCTTCGACGCGGGCGGCGCAGAATTTGAATTCGGGGATCTTGCCAAACGGATCGAGCTGCGGGTTGGTCAGGATATTGGCCGCCGCCTCGGCATAGCAGAACGGGACGAACACCATCCCCGGCGCGACATTGCTGTCGGCCCGCGCCTTCAATTCGATCATGCCTCGGCGGGTCGTCACCCGCACCGGCTCGCCGGCGGCAATGCCGAGCCGGCGCAGTTCGGCGGGTGCCAGGCTCGCGACCGCTTCGGGTTCGATCTCGTCGAGCACGCTTGCTCGCCGGGTCATCGCCCCGGTATGCCAGTGTTCAAGCTGGCGTCCGGTTGTCAGTACCATCGGGTATTCCGCGTCCGGCTCTTCGGCCGGCGGGATGATCGCCGCCGGCACTAGCCGGCCGCGCCCCGATGCGGTCGGAAAACCGCTGCCAAAAACAATTTCGTTGCCGGGCTGATCCGGCGCGTCGCACGGATAGGTTACCGAGCTTTCGCGTTCGAGTCGCTCCCAGGTGATGTTGTCGAGCGACGGCATCGCCAGTTTCATTTCGGCAAACACTTCGGCCGGGCCGGCATAGGACCAGTCGAGCCCGATGCGCCGCGCCACTTCCTGGATGATCCACAAATCCTGGCGCGCATTTCCCGGCAGCGGCAGGGCGCGGCGACCGATCTGCACCTGCCGGTTGGTGTTTGAGACGGTACCGTCCTTTTCAGGCCAGGCCGAAGCCGGCAACACGACATCGGCGTATTTCGCGGTCTCGGTAATGAACAGATCCTGGACCACAAGGTGTTCGAGCTTTGCCAACGCCTCGCGCGCATGGCTCACATCCGGGTCGGACATCGCCGGGTTCTCGCCCATGATGTACATGCCCTTGATCTCGTCGCGATGGATCGCGTCCATGATCTCGACGACGGTCAGCCCGCGCTTCTCGTCGAGTGAGGCGTGCCACAGCGACTCGAACTTTTCGCGGACCTTGGGATCGTCGACCGCCTGGTAATCGGGATAGACCATCGGGATCAGCCCGGCGTCGGAGGCGCCTTGGACGTTGTTCTGGCCGCGCAATGGGTGCAGCCCGGTGCCCGGCCGTCCGATCTGCCCGGTAACCAATGCAAGCGCGATCAAGCAGCGCGCGTTGTCGGTGCCGTGGGTATGCTGCGAGATGCCCATGCCCCAAAAGATGATCGCCCGTTCGGCGCGGGCGTAGGTGCGCGCGACATGGCGCAATGTGGCGGCGTCGATACCACAGATCTCGGCCATCTTTTCCGGTGCATAGTCGCGGAGGTGGTCGCGCAGTTTCTCGAAATCCTGGGTGTGCGCCTGGAGATATTGCCGGTCGTAGAGCCCCTCCTCGATGATCGTGTGCAGCATCGCGTTCAGCATCGCGACATCGCGCCCGGGGTTGAAGCGCAGGGTCAGGGTCGCGTGGCGCGTCAGGGTGTGGCCGCGCGGGTCCATCACAAAGACCTGAGCGCCGCGCTTTGCGGCCTGTTTGAAGAATGTAGCGGCGACCGGATGGTTCTCGGTCGGGCGCGCGCCGATGACGATGATCACATCGGCGTCGCCCGCGGCGGTGAACGGGGCGGTGACGGCGCCGGAGCCGATCCCTTCCATCAACGCCGCTACCGACGAGGCATGGCACAGCCGCGTGCAATGGTCGACGTTGTTGCTGCCAAATCCGGTCCGCACCAGCTTCTGAAACAGATAGGCTTCTTCGTTGGTGCCTTTGGCCGAGCCGAAACCGGCAAGCGCCCGACGACCGTCGCGGTCGCGGATCTGCCGCAACCCTGCTGCCGCGCGCTCCAGCGCTTCCTCCCAACTCGCCTTGCGGAAGTGGGTATAAGGGTTGGCCGGATCGATATCGGTATCGTGCTTTGATATACCTTCCTTGCGGATCAGCGGCTCGGTCAGCCGGTCCGGATGATGCACATAGTCAAAGCCAAAGCGGCCTTTGACACACAGCCGGTTATGGTTGGCAGGGCCGTTGCGGCCATCCACCGCAACAATGCGGTCCCCACGGATTTTGTAGGTCAGCTGGCAGCCCACACCACAATAGGGGCACACGCTGTCGACTTCGCGGTCGGGGGCGTTGGCGTAGACGCCATTGGCATTGACCAGGGTCGCCGGCATCAGCGCCCCCGTGGGACATGCCTGGACGCACTCGCCGCAGGCGACGCAGGTACTGTCGCCCATCGGATCGTCGAAATCGAACACGATCTTTTCATGGTGGCCACGCGCCGCCATGCCGATCACATCGTTGACCTGGACCTCGCGACAGGCGCGCACGCAGAGATTGCACTGGATGCAGGCATCGAGCTGCACCGCCATCGCCGGATGGCTGCGATCGGGCGCCGGCGAGGCATGCCGCGGAAAGCGACTCTCTTCGACGCCGAGCCGGTCGGCCCATTGCCAAAAGCTCGACTGCGGGTCATGCGACGCGGTGCGCGCCGGCTGATCGCCAACCAGCAACTCGAACACCAGTTTGCGCGAAGTGCGGGCGCGCTCGCTGGCGGTCTGCACCTTCATGCCCGGTGTCGGACGGCGCACGCAGGAGGCGGCCAGCACGCGCTCGCCCTCGATCTCGACCATGCAGGCGCGGCAATTGCCGTCAGCGCGGTAGCCCGGCTGGGGCAGCCAGCAAAGGTGCGGGATTTCGACGCCCTGGCGGTTGGCAACCTGCCAGATCGTCTCGCCCGGCTGGGCCTCAACCTCGGCGCCGTCAAGGGTGAATTTGATCGGATCGGTCATTGGCTGATCCCTGCTTTGTCTTTGCTAGATATCGTGGCCGACCGGCCCCGGATCAAACGCGCTGAAGCTGTTGGATGAAACTGTTAACCTCGGGCTGTGTCCAGGTATCGCCGTGCTGCCAGAAATCGAGCAATGCGTTCTTATTGCGCGACACCCACTCGATGACCTGCGGCGACATCTGGCGAACCGTTCGTGTCGGCAGGCTATTGGCGATGACGGCGGGCGTGCCCGAAATAGCAACCGAGAAACTTTGCTGCGTTCTTCCGGGTTGCACGAAATACTTGACCCGAGGGTCGTGCGCTCCCATCGCCGTCGAAATGAAGATTGTGCCGGTGACACCGGTCTGCGCGCTGGTCAAGTTGGCCATTTCGACCGTATCTTCGGCTTTCAATTCCTCGGCCAACAGTGTGTCCGGCGGAAATTGCGTAGCCTCGCCGCCGCCGAGCACAAAGCGGGAAAAGCGGATCGGATCGGTCATACGGGATCAGGGGTTAGTGCCACGATGGCCCCTCACCCTCCCGCTGGCGCGGGTCCTTCCCTCTCCGGACCAAGGGGGAGAGGGAAGGGGTGAGGGGCAATTCCGGCCGCGAACAGATCCTGGCGGAAATGCTTCAGCACCTGCTTGACCGGGTTCATTGCCGCCTGACCAAGACCGCAGATCGAGGCGTCGCTCATGACCTGGGTCAATTCCTGCAGCAACGCCTCGTCCCAATGCGGGGCGGTCATCAGCTTGACCGCTTTTTCGGTGCCGGCGCGGCATGGCGTGCACTGACCGCAGCTCTCATCCTCGAAAAACCGCAGCAGGTTCAGCGCCACCGCGCGCATGTCGTCGCGGTCGGACAACACGACCACCGCTCCCGAGCCGGTAAAGCAGCCATAGGTCTCGAGGGTCCCGAAATCGAGCGGAAGATCGGCCATGTCCGCCGGCAGGATGCCGCCCGAGGCGCCACCCGGCAGATAACCCTTGAGAACGTGGCCCGCGGCCATGCCACCGCAATATTCGTCGATCAGCTGGCGTGCGGTAATCCCGGCCGGGGCGAGCTTGACGCCGGGCTCGCGCACCCGCCCCGACACCGAAAAGCTGCGCAGCCCCTTGCGTCCGTTGCGGCCGTGGCTCGTGAACCAGTCGGCACCCTTTTCGACGATGTCGCGCACCCAATACAGGGTCTCGATGTTGTTGCATAGCGTCGGGCGGCCAAACAGCCCGACTTGCGCCGGGAACGGCGGGCGTTGACGTGGCAGGCCGCGTTTGCCCTCGATGCTCTCCAGCATCGCCGATTCTTCTCCGCAGATATAGGCGCCCGCACCACGGCGGAGATGAATACGGGTCTGAGGCGACAGCCCGGCCTGCTCGATCGCCGCGATCTCGGTCGCGAGGATCGCATGACATTGCGGGTATTCGTCGCGCAGGTAGATATAGGTGTCGGCGGCTTCGACCACCCAGGCGGCGATCAGCATGCCCTCGAGAAACCGATGCGGCTCGGTTTCGAGGAAATGGCGGTCTTTGAATGTGCCTGGTTCGCCTTCATCGCCATTGACCGCCAACAGCCGCGGCCCCGGCTCCTGCCGCACCAGCCGCCATTTTCGCCCGGTCGGAAAACCCGCACCGCCAAGACCGCGCAGGCCCGAATGTTCGAGAGCTTCGATCACCTGCTCGCGCGTGCGTTCGCCCGCGAGACAGGATTGAAGCAGCCGATAGCCGCCCGCCGCCCGATAGGCGTCGAGGCCGGTATAGGGTGGGATTTCCGGGTGAGCGCCGCCGGCGTCGACGGCTGCCGCGGCGCTGACCGAAGCTGCCGTGGCATGCTCGTGCAATGCGTGGCCGATCGCGACCACCGGGGCATTGTGGCAGCCCCCCATGCATGGCGCGCGCACCACCCGGACCGCCTCGCCGCTGAGCCCGGCCTGCAGCTCGTTTAGCAGTTGCTGCGCGCCGGCGAGTTCGCAGCTGAGGCTGTCGCACACCCTTATCGTCAATGGCGGCGGCGGTTTCTCGTCATCCATGACGATGTCGAAATGGGCGTAGAACGAGGCGACCTCGTAGACCTCGACCAGCGACAGCCGCATCTCCTCGGCGAGTGCGACGAGATGGCGGGCGCGGAGGCAGCCGAAATGGTCCTGCAGCAAATGCAGATGCTCGATCAGCAGGTCGCGCCGCCGTTCGCGATCGCCCAGCAACGCGCGTACTTCGGCCAAAGCCGCAGGATCGACCTGCCGGCCTTTCGGGTGGTCGAGACCTCGCCGCCGACCCGATCCTGGATGTATGCGGCGGTCGTGGATGTGCTGGGAACGCATCTGGATGTTCCCGTCTACTTGTAGGGTGGGTTGAGTGGAGCGAAACCCACCGCAACGAGCCCAAATTGATAGATTTTGCTGCGCTCAGCCCATCCTACGACAACGAAACGGCTGAGTGTCCTCTGGTGATGCGCTAAACCGCCTTTTCCTCGTGCAGCTTGGCGATCTCGCCCTGGCCGTAGCCGAGCCAGTCGAGGATTTCGTCGGTGTGCTCGCCGAGCAGCGGTGAGCGCCTGACCTCGACCGGCGAGTCGGACAGGTTGATCGGCGAGCCGACCTGCACGTAACGGCCGCGCGTCGGGTGGTCGAGTTCGACCAGATAACCGCGCTCGTACAGCGACTTGTCCTCGTAGATGTCCTTCATCGACAGGATCGGTCCGCACGGCACATCGACCTCGTTCAAGGTTGCCATAACCTCGAATTTGGTCTTGGTCATCGTCCATTTCTCGATGATCGAGAAGCATTCCGGGATTTTCGGCAGCCGTGCCTGCGGGGTTGCGTAGCCGGGGTCGTCGATCAGCTCGTCGCGGCCGGCCAGGCGCATCAGCGGCTCCCAGCAGGTCGGCTGAATGATGACATAGACCCAGTCGTTGGGACCTCCCGGGGCGCAGCGCAACGCCGCACCCGGCTGACCACCGCCCGACGCATTGCCAGCGCGCGGCACCGCCTCGCCAAACTCCTTGTGCGGGTATTCCGGCAATGGCCCATGCTGGAGACGCTGCTGGTCACGCATCTTGACCCGACACAAATTCAATACCGCGTCGGTCATCGCGACCTCGACCCGCTGGCCCTTGCCGGTGCGCTCGCGCTGGAAGAGGGCGGCGAGGATGCCGGCGACGGTGTGGACGCCGGTGCCGCTGTCGCCGATCTGGGCGCCGGTTACAGTCGGTGGGCCGTCGTCCCACCCGGTCGTGCTGGCCGAGCCACCCATGCATTGCGCGACGTTTTCATACGCCTTGCAATCGGCGTAGGGGCCGGGGCCAAAGCCTTTGATCGAAGCGTAGATAGCGCGCGGGTTCAATTCCTGGAAACGCTCCCAGGTGAAGCCCTGGCGGTCGAGCACCCCTGGCCCGAAATTTTCGAGGATCACGTCGCAGCGTCTGACCAGGTCTTCGATGATCTTGCGGCCGCCAGGCGCCTTCAGATTGACGGTGATACTACGCTTGTTCGAGTTCAGCATCGTGAAATAGAGGCTGTCGGCGCCCTTGACGTCCTGCAACTGGCCGCGGGTGATGTCGCCGCGCCCCGGCATTTCGATCTTGATGACATCTGCACCCATCCACGCCAATAGCTGGGTCGCGGTCGGGCCCGCCTGGACATGGCCAAAATCGAGAACGCGCACACCGTCAAGGGCTTTGCTCATTGCCTACTCACTTCCATTTTTCGTGGTCGGGGGTGACCCGGCCATCTGTGGGGTGCCGGCGGACCCGCGGGGCAAGCCCGCCGATGACGAGACCGGTGCATCGAGGTCGAGAAAATCGCCGTGCTGCTCGACATGCGCGGCAAGTCCCAGCGTGTGCTCGCGCGCCAGCCGCTCGGCGAGGTCGGGCTCGCGGCGTTCGAGCGCCGCGATGATCCGCATGTGGTCGGCAATCGAACGCGCCGCACGGTTTTCCTGATGGATCGTGATCTTGCGGATGGCGCGCATGTGGATGAAAAGGTTTTCCGTCATCTCGGCAAGGAGAGCGCAGCCGCTGATCTTGATGACCGCTTGATGGAAGGCGATATTCGCATCCGAATATTCGGCCAGCAGCTCGACACCGCGGTTGTCGCGGAACCGGTCCATCAGCCGGTGCAGCCCGGCGATTTCCCGAGCCGACGCGCGCTCAGCCGCGAGCCGTGCCGCCATGCTTTCGAGTGCGGCCATGACCGTGATCATCTCGACGATCTCGCGCTTGGTCTTGCGCACGACAAAAATGCCGCGGCGCGGGCGGGTCCGGACAAAGCCTTCCTGCTCGAGCAGCGTCATCGCTTCGCGGATCGGCGTGCGGCTGACGCCAAGCCCCTCCGACAGCTGGCGCTCGTCGAGCCGGATCTCCTGCGCGTGGTCGTAGATGTCCATCGCGGTGATCGCGCGCTTTAGCGCGGCATAGGCTTCCCGGCGAAAAGTAGTGCCAGTGTCCAGCCGCGACACGGCAAGCGCGGGGCTGGGACGGACGCTGGCATCGGACATGCGATGGGTATATCGTATGCCAGAGTCACTCGCAATCGGTTTAGAGATCTCGTAGTGGCCGGTTCGCCCACTCCTCTTGCCGGTCTGCGGGACGGACCCCCCGACCTTCCCTGGTCGGGGTGAGGGCGGGGCTGGGTCCCGTAAATTGCTCGTCCTATGATTGATCGATCTTCGAAAGTAATCGTGGCCAGTGCGAGTGGGCGAAGTCTAATTCCGCGCCGCGACCGCCCAACACATGACCGTTGCGCGTGCGCTTCAGCAGCCCGACCGCCGGCTATCGGATCAATCGGGTGTCAAGTAGCTGCCATAAGCCCAGCCGGTGCCTTCGGGCGAACGCACCCGCATCCACCCGTAATTGGCGGTGGCGGTGACGCGAAGCGGCACGCCCGGCCGCAATATGCCTAGAACCCGCGCGTCAGTGGTCGGTGCGGCCCGCAGAAAGACCGCGTGGTTTGGGGTGCAGTCGCGCGTCGTCGGGTAGATGTGCTCGGTATAGGGTATGTAGGATCGCGCGGCGGCGGTCCCCGCCGCCAGCGGTGCGGCAGCCATCAGTATCGCCACCGTCGCGGGCAATCTGACGATGTTATTAACGGGCATGGCCTCCTCCAAGAGAGAGCGCTGATGGACCAGCTGTCCCCCGTCCTCGCGACAGGCGACGCATGACCATGCCACTTGTTCCAACATCATCTCCGAACATCATCGCCGGGTCGCAGCCAGCGAGTGCTTTACGAATTGCTTCCCGAATTCAGCGGGTTTGGCTTAGAACGCCTCCATGCGCAGGCTAAGCAGGGGTGGACGTGATGAGCGCAGAGGACGTGCCCGGAAATATGACCGACGGTTTTCACTTGGTGGTGGAGGCGCTAAAGCTGAACGGGGTCGATACGATCTATGGCGTGGCGGGCATCCCGATCACCGATTTGTTGCGTCTGGCGCAGGCCGAAGGTGTGCGCTATCTCGGCTTTCGCCATGAGCAATCGGCCGGAAACGCGGCCGCGATCGCCGGCTATCTGACCCAGAAGCCGGGCATCTGCATGACGGTCTCGGCCCCCGGCTTTCTGAACGGGATGGTCGCCTTGGCCAATGCCACGACCAACTGCTTTCCGATGATCCTGATTTCCGGGTCGAGCGATCGCGCGATCGTCGATCTCGAACAGGGCGATTACGAGGAGATGGACCAACTCGCCGCGGCCCGGCCCTATGCCAAAGCGGCCTATCGCGTCAACCGCCCGCAGGATATCGGCATCGGCATCGCACGGGCGATCCGCGCCGCTGTCTCCGGGCGCCCGGGCGGCGTCTATCTCGATCTGACCGCCGAGGTGCTGGGCTCGGCGCTCGATGTCGAGACCGCTAAGAAGTCGTTGATCAAGGTGGTCGATCCGGCACCACCGCAACCGCCGGCGCCCGCAGCAGTCGGGCGCGCGCTCGACTTGCTGGCATCGGCGCAGCGCCCGCTCGCCATCCTCGGCAAGGGTGCGGCCTATGCCCGGGCCGACGAGGAAATCCGGTCTTTTATCGAGACCACCGGCCTGCCGTTCCTGCCAATGTCGATGGCCAAGGGCCTGCTGCCCGACGACCATGCGCAGTCGGCCGCCGCCGCCCGGTCCTATGCAATCGGCAACGCTGATGTCGTGCTGCTGGCCGGGGCGCGGCTCAACTGGCTCCTATCGCACGGCCGGTCGCCGCTGTGGTCGGAGGGCACGCGGTTTATCCAGATCGATGTCTCGCCGACCGAGTTCGACAGCAACCGGGCGATCGCGGCCCCAGTCGTCGGTGACATCAAATCGGTCTTTGCCGCCCTTAATGCGGCGATGAAGCCGGGCCAGGTCAAACGCCAATCGGCCTGGATCGACGAGATCGGCAAGCGCAAGCAACAGAACATCGAACGCATGGCGGCACGCCTCAACGCCGATCCGAGCCCGATGAATTTTTCGAGCGCCTTGCGGGCGGTGCGCAATGCGCTCACTGCCCATCCCGATGTCTATATCGTCAACGAGGGCGCCAATACGCTCGATTTCGGCCGCAACATCATCGACATGACCCTGCCGCGCCACCGGCTCGACAGCGGCACCTGGGGGGTCATGGGCATCGGCATGGGCTATGCGATCGGTGCCGCCGTGGAGACCGGCAAGCCTGTCGTCGCGATCGAGGGCGACAGCGCGTTCGGCTTCAGCGGCATGGAGATCGAGACGATCTGCCGCTACGAATTGCCGGTGACGACGGTCATCTTCAACAATAACGGCGTCTATCGCGGCGATCCGGCCGGCCGGCCGTATTCGCCGACGGGCCTGTTGCGCGATGCGCGTTACGAAAGGATCATCGAGGCGTTTGGCGGCGCCGGCTATCACGTGACCGACACCCCCAGCCTCACCGCGGCGCTGAGCGAGGCGCTGGCGTCGGGCAAGCCGGCGCTGATCAACGCCGTAATCGACCCGACCGCCGGTACCGAGAGCGGTCATATCCAGAGCCTCAACCCGCGAAGTGCGGTCGCTCAACGGAGCTGATGGTGTTCGCGTCCGCCCGGTATCGGGCGTTTTATGCGTGGGTTCCGCCTCCCCCGAGGGAAGCGGAACCGATTTCCGTTAGAACAAGCGCTTTAGCGCAGTGGCGAAAACGAGGCTGGGACGACCAGCATGTTCTCCTGCTTGATGAACATGCCGCGGGTAGCCGGCGGCCAGCTGCCGTCCTTGCGCGATTCCTCGCGGATGCGGGCGCGCTCGTTGGCGTCCTTGTAGGCCCAGATGTGGATCCACTGGTTGAGCGGTCCGAGTTCGGTGTGCCCGGCGGCGGCGAGCGGCGACAATCTGGTGCGGCCCTCGATCCGCTCGGCCCATTTTTCGACAACTGTCGGGGCTGATCCGGGCAGCATCGTGTAGGTGCGGATCTCGTAAAGGTTGCCGTGCTGGCGCGGGGTAAAGGCCGGGCAGAACGGCGCCGCGACGACGATCTTGCTCTCCATCTCGACGATGAATTCCTGGATCTTGGGCGGCCAGCCCGGGATCGACTGCGAGCGCACCCGGGTGCGGTGCTGCAGATCGTCATAGGGCCAGATGTGAATGATGTGGTTCAACGGGCCGACTTCGGTGTGGAAAAAGGCGCCAAGCGGCGACACCTTGACGCGTTCGGTCAGCGCCTCGCCAAAGCGCTTTTCAGCCTCCGGAACCGATCCCGGCTGCAGCCGGTAGGTGCGCATCTCAAAGATCATCTGATTCTCCCCAAAGAGTGAAGCATTTCGGCGGGCGCATTCTAAAGGTGCCGGGGAGCAAGTCAAACCCGGCGCCCGGTTGGATGCGGGGCTGCCGGGCTAGCCGCGTTTGCGATGGCGGGCGGCAGCGCCGAGACCGAGCAGCCCGGCGGCGAGCAAGCTCATCGATGCCGGTTCCGGCACCGGGGCCACGGGGGTCGCGACAAGCGTCAGACCGGTCGCGCTGATCGAATAGGTACCGTCGGTGTAGAACACGGATAATGGCCCGATATCGGGCAAGATTGTTGCGAGATCGGTCTGCGACGCGACCGTGATCGTGTGCATGGCACTATCATAGGCGTAATAGGTGTCAGGCAGAAAATGCGGATAGGAGTGTCCCGAAGGCGAACTCACCAGTGCCTCGGTATCAAGCAGCAGATCATTCGCCTGCGCTGCGGTAACCGTCAACGGGCTATAGTCAGCCAAATTATAGCTCCCGTCGGCAATGTTCACCGTTATCGGGGCCGTCGGCAGGTTCATGGCCGAGGCCGAATAGGTGCCGGTATAGACATCGTAAAAGCCGGTCGACGGCAGGTCGTCGCCCAAACTCGCCTTCAAATCGTCGCTCCGGTTCACGATCAGCGTGCCGGATGTGCTGAGATCGATGGTCGTCGGCTGCGCCCAAACCGGTGTTGCGGCAAGCGTCATCGTTCCGGCGAGGATCGCGGCATAACCCATCGCGTTCAGGCCCGATTTCGCCGAAATCGGGGGGCGGGGACGGTTCCCGATCAGCGCAGATTGTGATACTTTTATTAAAAAAGACCCGATCAGGACACGATGATCCACAGTAAATATCCTTCTGTTAAAGTTAATTTTTATTTAATATCTCGGGTGTCGATAGATAAAGCGTAGATTATATGATATTTTGATGAATTTCCGGCTCGCCCTCGATGAGGCGCAGCCCGACGACCATTGTTCGGCGCTCGGATGATCCCCGGTTAAGGCAAGCGCGCGAGCTTTTCCGTCAGGAGTTCGTACAAGCCGTCGGCATCGACGGTGCTCAGCCATCGCACGTTGACCGGCCGCCCGGTGACGCCCCACCAATCGACGACCGTCATGCCGATCGTCAGCGCAGTTTGCGTTTCGACCGCGACATTGACCGAGCGGCCATCGAACTGTGTCGGCCGCAGCAGAAAGGCGACCGCGCACGGGTCGTGGAGCGCCATGCCGCGTGCGCCAAACCGTGCGGTCCGGCTCGCCTCGAACTGGTCGAGCAGCACGGCCATCGCCGGGCCGCAGCGATTGGGCAACGCGCGCAACCGGGCGATGCGCGGCGGCGTGCTCAGCACCTGATGGGTCACGTCGAGCGGGATCATCGTGATCGGCACGCCCGACTCCAGGACAATCGCCGCGGCATGCGGATCGACATGGATGTTGAATTCGGCCGCCGGGGTCACATTGCCGATCTCGAATGCCGCACCGCCCAGAATGACCAGTTCGGCGATGCCGGCGGCAATGTCCGGCGCTTTGACCAGTGCCATCGCGATATTGGTCAACGGCCCGAGCGCGCACAAGGTGACCGAGCGCGGCGCGGCGGCCCGCAGCGTCTCGATCATGAAATCAACCCCGTGCGGCAGCTGGAGCGCCATCGTCGGCTCTGGCAGATCGAGCCTCTGCCCTAGTGAATCGCCGTGGATCGCAGCGGCCGTCGCGAGTGGGCGCAACAGCGGCCGGGCACAACCGCCATAAACGGCGATATCCGGACGTCCGGCCAGTTCGCAGATCCACCGGACGTTGCGTTCGGTTTGAGCCACTGGCAGATTGCCGGCGACAGCGACAATCCCCAGCACCTCCAATTCCTGCGGTGCTGCGAGTGCGAGCAGGATCGCGACGGCGTCGTCGATGCCGGGATCGGTGTCGATGATAATGCGTCGCGTCATGCCGGCCGATCCGATGCTGAGCCAATAAGGCGTGAGAGGCGCAAGAACCGCTCATCCACTTCCTGGCTGTGCAAGACCTTGTGCCAGCGAGCCTTCGTCAGCCAGGATGCCCGGTCAGCCTTGATGCCCGCTACCCTCTGCGGCAATGCGTGGGAGCGGGACCCGCCGATTTGGGCCGGGCGGGTGAGGGGATGCGGCCGTCCCGCGATTCGATTTTCGATCACCGGATGGCGCAAAACTCCGCTGGGCACCGGCAAGTGCGGGTCAGCGTGGCGCCGGAGCCAGCGGGTCAAAGGGTTCGTCGAGTGGGGCGAATTCGCTGCCGTTGAAGCCCATCGCCGATAGGAAGGCGGCGCGTATCCCGGGCGGCTGGCCGGTCTGAAAGATGTAGCCTTCGAGCCCGCGCCGTGCGAGCGGGTCGTGCAGCATTTCGGCGCGGGTCAGGCCCGCAGTCAGCCGCTCGCGGTCGGCGACCGGCAGACGGATGTGGCGGTTGCGTGCCGGGTCTCGGATCACCGCCTTGGGATCGTCGCCGCGCCTGACGGCGTCAAGATCGCGCAAAAACCGTCGCCGGATCATGACGATGCCGCGGTCGCTCTGCCTCAGATATTCGCGGCTGCGATCGGCAATCCGACCCTGCCCGACCCAGGTCACAAAGTCTTGGTTCATCACGTGGCTGGTGATCCAGCGCCCGGTCTTTTGATCGGCGATCGGCCCCTGCCAGGTCGGGATGCTGTCCTGGAGATAGGGCTCGCGCTCCCTGGGCACGCGGCTGAAGCACCAGGTGATGCTGAGCGTATTTTCGTCATCGACCGGTACGCGGTATTCGATGTGGTTACCGGTGAACAGCGCATTCGGCCACAGGCAGACGCGGCCGATCGTCCATAGATCATCGTTCTCGGTCGTGTCGGCGCGGATGCGCTTGTATTGAAAGCCGTAGTCGAACTCGCTGAAATCGACCTTGAGGTGCTCGGGAGCATAGGGACCGTTCTTGCCCTTGAGCCGCACGCTCCAGTTCGAATGCGTCCATTCGAAATGCACCGGATCGATCGAGTTTTCCTGGCATTGGAACCAGTTGCACGGGATCTCGGCCTTGACAATCTGGCGGAAGCCGTTGGGCCAGGAGAAGAATTCCCAATCGGGCAGCAGCGGCCTCGGCTCGGGTCCGAGATAGGCCCATAGCAGGCCGCCCCACTCGGCGACCGGATAGGCCTTGATCCGGATCTCGTCTTTGAGCCGTGCCTCCGGATGGGCCGCGTCTTCGTAGGGCTGGGCGAGGCAGCTTCCATCCTCGCCATAAAGCCAGCCGTGATAGTTGCAGCGCAACCCGCATGCCTCGACATAGCCATAGCTCAGATCGGCCCGGCGATGCCGGCAATGTCGGTCGAGCAGACCCCAGCGCCCGCCGAGATCCCTGTAGAGCACCAGGTCTTCGCCCAGGAGTCGTATCGGCTTCGCCCCGGGCTGGTCGAATTCGCTCGCGCCGGCGATCGGCCACCAGTAGCGGCGCAGCAGATCGCCCATCGGCGTTCCGGCGCCGGTCTGGGTCAGCAATTCCCAGCGGTTGTGCGTCTCCTGCGCGCGCTCTTGCATCAGTGATGACCTTCTTTCGTGGCAGTCGAGCTATCCTTCAGCGATGCGCGGCACGGCAGGCGGGACATAACCCGCGCGCCTCGATGACCTGCCGACCAACGGCGAAGCCGCGATCCTCGCCG
>DATJLK010000174.1:0-8706 GCA_035509615.1 Allostellaceae bacterium
GCCGCCGCCCGCCGTATCGTCTACGAGGCGAGCGGCGATGCCGAACTGCACCGACAGATCGTCGCCGCGTATCGCACGCTCGAAGAGCGCTGTGGCGTCGGTGTCGCCGTTGCCGTGCGCAGTTCGGCAACGGCCGAGGACCTGCCGACCGCCAGCTTTGCCGGGCAGCATGACAGCTTCTTGCACGTGCGCGGCTCGGCCGATGTGGTCGAGGCGTGTCGCCGCTGTTTTGCCTCGATCTTCACCGATCGCGCGATTGTCTACCGCATTGACAACGGCTTCGACCACTTCAAGGTGGCACTCTCGGTCGGGGTCATGAAAATGGTGCGCTCCGACCTGGCGGCCAGCGGGGTCATCTTTACCCTCGATACCGAATCCGGGTTCCGCGACGTCGTCTTCGTCACCGGGTCGTGGGGCCTCGGCGAGAATGTCGTGCAGGGCAACGTCGATCCCGATGAGTTCTACGTCCACAAACCGACGTTCCGGGAGGGGTATCGCGCGGTCTTGAGCCGGTCGCTGGGCGGCAAGGAAGCGCGGCTCGTCTATGGGCGCGGGCGCGGCGCCGCCAGCACCCGCAACCTGAAGACGCGCAAGAGCGAGCGCGAACGGTTCTGCCTCGCCGACGCGGAGGTGCTCAAACTTGCCGATTGCGCGATCCGTATCGAGGACCACTACTCCGGTCTCGCCGGGCATCCGACGCCGATGGACATCGAATGGGCCAAGGACGGCGGGAATGGCGGGCTCTACATCGTCCAGGCGCGTCCCGAAACGGCGACAGCATGCTGGCCGGGATCGTGCTCGGTCTCGGCCGTGATTTCTCGTTGCGCGAGACCGTGCGGTTCGGCATCGCCGCGCGAACGGCGGCGTTTCTTGGGGCCGGTACCCAGCGCTGCCGGCGCGACGATGTCGAGCGCCTCTATCGGGGTCCTGGCGGCAGCGCCGTACCCGCACGGTAGCTGCCGATCCGGTCACTGTCGATCTAGACCTTATGGTTTTTTAAGAAAGCCGCTCGCGAGGTGCGCAGCGATATTGCGCCGGCGCTTGGGGCTTACCGAGCACGCGGCAATATCTGCCTCCGTGGGATCGGCGCGCTTTGCCGGCGATTTCGGTTTCTCGCCGCTGCGTCGGGTATGTCTGCCATCACCGCTTTCCATTGGTGCGCCCGCGGAAAGGGGTTCGTCGACCCGGTATCATCATCGGATCGGGCGGACGCGGCGTTGCTTCAGCGCAATTCATCCCGCCTCCCCGCTCGGGAGCGTCCAGTTGACGCGCACGAAATATTCATCGCTGTCGAATTCAATGTCGAGAGCGCCATGGAACGCGCGCCTGACCGCCTCACCGATCCGCCGCGGCAAGTGGATATCGGTCGTCGTAACCACCAGCCCTTGCGCGGTCTCATCGATACCGATGATCCGATTAAGCGGATGCTCGGCTTTTTCTGCTTCTTCCTGATGACGGACCAATCTCACCAGGTCGTCCTGCTGCGGCTGCGGCAACCGACCGCGCAACGTCACGACGCCGGCCGGAAATTTGTCGGAAATGCGGCGGCAGGCGGGACAGATTTGCTGCGCCGCATTCCTTGCCGCCACCGGCCACTGCCAGCGCCCATCCCAATAAAGGGCGCCGCATTCCGGGCAGACCGCACCTTCAGCGGGCTTTTGCCGCGCCTGGTAGGGATCGAGGATGTGATCCTCTTGGGCGTGTCCGGCGATCCGACGGCCGGCCGCTCGCTGCCGCTGGTCCGGTTGCTTCATCGTGAGCTCTCCTCGTTGATCGACGACGACCCTGACCGGTCTGCGTCGTCCTTGATCGCCTCGACTTCGATATACGCGGCGTGGATTCGCCGATCGCGAATACCCTCGAGGCGGGCGAACTCTTTTTTTGCCGCCTCCACCGCCTGTTCAGGGTTTGGTGCCAAACGGATGACAATCGACCGCTGGCAACATTTGTATATTCTTTCATTGCGAGAAAACTTGTTGAGGAAACAGACCCGATACTCCGCCAATCTTCGGCCCTCCCGCTTTGCCTCAAATAAGATCGGCAATTTCAATCGTGAACGCCGAAGCGACGCCGGCAGCCGGGAGCATCCGGGGAGCATCCGCCGCCGTTGCGATCGCGCCGTTGCAGTTCGGCCGCCCGGGCGGGGATTAAGGCTCGATCAGGATTTCGTCGCGCACCTCGGTGACGCCGGGCACCGCCCAGGCTGCGCGTTCGGCGATGTCGCGCTCGAACCAAGCATGGACCCGGCCGCCGAGGACGACCTTTGCGCCATCCATGTGCAGTTCGGCGCTGCGGTGCAGTGCTTTTTCGATCCTGTCCTGGACTTCTGGCAAGGCTGACGGCGGCACGCACCCGGATGTCGTTGATGACGGCCGTAACCCCAGTCAAATGCTCGATGGCGGCCACCGCCTCGGTCTTCTGGTAGTGCCAGTCGAGTTCACCGCTGAGCGTGACCATTCCTTTCTCAACCTTTATCGCGATGCGGTCGGCGGGCAGCCCGACGCGCCATTTGAGGATGTCGACGGCGCGCCCGGCGATCTCTTCGTCCGCGGTTTTCTTGTCCTCGGGCAGGCGCACCTCGATCTCTTCGGCAATGGCCTTCACCCCCTTGACCCGCCAGACGGTGCGCTCGGCCGCTCTCTTCTGGGCATGGCTCGGCACAAACCCGGTGAGTGTGACGATGCCGCGGCTGACGGCAACACCGATATGGGCGGCATTGACGGCCGGCTCGAATTCAAGTTCGTCGAGCACGTCGCGCCGCAACTGGTGATCGCTGATCATTGAACTCCTCCACGACAAGCAGGACGGCATCGTGGCCAGCGAGGCCGAAAACAGCGTTGATCTGGGTCAAGACTGCCCAGGATGAGCAGTGCGCCGCCAGAGTTCGAGGCCGACCATCACAGGGCGGCATCGCCCGAGACCGGTGTGTGCGTCGCCACCGCTTCGCTCGGTCCTAGATGCGGCGGAGTGAACCCGACGCCCATCGGTTCGATGGCAAGGGGTCCGACGCCCGCCAGCGCCACCGGTGCCGCAAAAAGCTGCTCCCATAACTGGCGGATGCTGCGGCATGTTGCCTCGTGGATATAAGACGTGCCCCTGATCGTCGAAGCCGAACAGCATCGCCTCCGGGTCGTTGCGGATTGTGCGAAAAGCCTGGTTCAGCGCGGCGAAATATTCGCCGAGCCGGTCCGCGCTGCCGAGCCGGGTGTGGCGCAGCAGATCGCCGATGGCGACGACGTGAAGCGGTGCCGCGGCGTGCGAATCCGGCGAGTCGCGGCTGAGCTCGAAGAACACTTGTGCCAGCAGGAAATCGCCTTTGATCAGCTCGAAGAACTGCGCCGCCTCATCCGGCATGCAGGCGGCGAGGGTGGCCGCGTGCGCTGGCGCCGCATCGTGCGGTCCGGCAATCGAGGCGAGGCTCGCGGCAATTTAACGCTCGACCCGGCGCCGCACCTCGCGCGGCGCCGATCTGGTCTGTTCGAGTGAAAAGCTGAATCCGGTCATGGCAGCCTCCTTAATCATCGGGGGTTCAATCCTCGGCGATCGCAGCAAGGGCGTCGCGATCGAGCAATTCGATGCGGTGAGCGTTCCGGGCGGCGATCAGGCACCGCCGCTTGAAGTCGGAGAGGACGCGGCAGACCGTCTCGACCGTCAGGCCGAGATGATCGGCGATGTCGGAGCGAGCCATCGGCAGGTCGATCGGGCGGCGCGCGTCGTCACGCTCGGCGAGTTGGACAAGGAAAGCGGCGACGCGCTCTGCGGCACTCATCCGACCGAGCAACAGCAGCCGATGCTGAGCCGCATCGAGGCTCTTCAGCATTTCCTCGCGCAGATGGCGGGCGAGCGCGGGATTCTCCTCGATCAGCCGCTCGGTGGCCGCACGCACGCGGAAGGCGCAGCACCGTCGCGTCGCCCACAGCCTCGGCCGAGAAACTGCGTTCCTCGGCGCCTTCGCGCCCGAACGAGTCGCCGGCAAAGCAGAATTCGGCGACTTGTCGCCGGCCGTCGGCGAGCAGCTTGACGATGCGCACGGTGCCGGAGACGACCTTGAACCAGCATCCGCCTCGGTCGCCCTCGGCGTAGATTTCCTGGTCGCGGGCAAAGCGCAGTCGGGTCCCGATCCGTTCGAGCGCGATCAGCACCTCGAGCTGGCCCGATTGCGCGATCTCGACGCCGGCCCGCCGCCAGCCGCCCGAAGCCGTCGCGTGAGGTAGAACCGCCGGCTGCCTGTACATCCCACCCTCCTCTATTTGACGGGTCCAGGATGAGCGGCCGGGCGGACCGCCGAAATTAGGATTATCCCCTACGTGATCCTGCGTAAGTAGAACTACGTAGCCGTGCCTTCCGTCGATCGGCACTCAGGCAAGGACAATGTCGGATCAGCGCGCAGCAGCGCCCGCTTGCCGCGGACATCGAGATTGTCGAGAGCGCGGAATTTCGGCATCGGATTGCGCTCGTCACGCCAGCCGGCGCACACAGGCGGCAAGGTCGAGCATACGCCGCGAGAAGCCCCATTCGTTGTCATACCAGGCGAGCACGCGAACAAACCGCCAGTCGAGGACACTGCGTCTGGGTCACGTCGAAGACGGCGCTGTGCGGGTCATGGTTGAAATCGACCGAGACCGTCGGCGCCCGGTTGATGTCGAGAATGCCGCGCAACCGCTCCGACCCTGCCGCTTCTTCCATCAGGGAATTGACTTCCTCACGCGAAGTGTCGCGAGCCGCGTCGAATGTGAAATCGATCAGCGACACATTCGGCGTGGAGACGCGGATCGCGGTGCCGTCGAGCTTGCCTTTGAGCTCCGGCAGAACGAGCCCGACCGATTTCGCGGCACCAGTCGAGGTCGGGATCATCGACAGCGCCGCCGCCCGCGCCCGCCGCAAATCCTTGTGCAGGGTGTCGACCGTATTCTGGTCGCCGGTATAGGCATGGATCGTCGTCATATAGCCGCGCTTGATGCCGATGCCGCGCTGCAGCACATAAGCAACCGGCGCGAGGCGGTTGGTGGTACAGGACGCGTTCGAGACGACCTTGTGCCCGGGCTTGAGTTCCTTTTGGTTAACGCCGATGACCACGGTCAGGTCGGCGCCGTCACAGGGCGCGGAGGCGAGCAGATGCCTGGCGCCAGCTTCGGGATGGTTCGCCGCCGCAGCTCGCTTGGTGAACTTGCCGCTGCATTCAAACACGGTGTCGACACCAAGATCGCCCCACGGGAGCCGGCCCGGTTCGCGCTCGGCGCTGACCTTGATCTTGCCACGGCCGATATCCAGCCAATTGTCGCCGGTCGCGATCTCGCCAGGGAAGCGGCCGTGCACGCTGTCGTATCTGAGGAGATGGGCGTTGGTTTCGACGGAACCGAGATCGTTGATCGCGACGATCTCGACATCTTCGCATCTGGTCTCATGCGCCGCCCGCAGCACCAGCCGGCCGATGCGGCCAAAACCGTTGATCGCAACCCTGAGCGCCATGATTCATCCCTCCGGTCCGAAGTCTGGGGCCGATCCTCTATGCCCCGGCGCGGCGCGACGTTGATCCAGGTCAAGCGACCATGCTTTGCCGCCGGGCATGAATGACGGCGTCCCGAAACGGCGTCCCGAACCGAAAGCAGGCCTCACCATGCCGGTACCACCAATGCGCGATCTCCCGGAGGGACTTGCCGCCCTCGCCGAGCTGGCGCTCGACCTGCGCTGGACCTGGAGCCACGAGGCCGATGCGCTGTGGCAAAAGATCGATGCGGAGACCTGGGAGCAGACTGCAAACCCGTGGACGCTGCTGCGCGAGATCTCCGACGAGCGGCTGCGGACACTCGCCGCAGATCGCTCATTCATCGCCGAACTCGAGCGGCTGTCGCGGGCCCGGCAAGCCTATCTCGACGCACCGGGCTGGTTTGCATCGGCGCACCGGGCTGCCACCCTTTCGGGAGTTGCCTATTTCAGCATGGAGTTCGGCCTTGGCGAGGGGTTGCCGCTCTACGCCGGCGGCTTGGGTATCCTCGCCGGCGACTTTCTCAAGACCGCGAGCGATCTCGGCCTGCCGGTGGTCGGAATCGGCCTCCTCTATCAGGAGGGCTATTTCCGTCAGTTCATCGATGCCGACGGCGCCCAGCATGAGGCTTACCCGTACAATGATCCGGGCTCGATGCCGATCCAGCCGGCGCGCGGCCCCGACGGAGGCTGGTTTCAGGTGCGGCTCGGGCTGCCGGGACGGACCGTCCGGCTCCGCGTCTGGCAGGCGCTGGTCGGGCGGGTGCGGCTCTATCTGCTCGATGCCAACGACCCGTTCAACAGCCCGGCCGACCGCGGCATCACCCGCAAGCTCTATGAGGCCGCAACCGAGATCCGCATCCTGCAGGAACTCGTGCTCGGTGTCGCCGGCTGGCGAGTGGTGGAGGCGCTGGCGCCCGAGACCGAAATCTGCCACCTGAACGAAGGCCATGCTGCCTTCGCCGTCATCGAGCGGGCGCTCGCCTACCGGCGCCGCGCCGGGCTCTCTTTCTGGGAGGCGCTATGGGCGACACGAGCCGGCAATGTGTTTACGACGCATACGCCGGTGGCGGCCGGCTTTGACCGCTTCGCGCCGGAGCTGTTCGAGAAATACGCGCGCTATGCCGAAGATCTCCTGGGCGAGGCCGGCATCGAGCTCTCGGAGCTGCTCGCGCTGGGCCGCATCTGCCTTGCCGATGACAGCGAGCCGTTCAACATGGCCTGCTTGGCGATCCGCGGCTCGATGCAGACCTTCGGCGTCAGCCGATTGCACGGCACCGTCAGCCGGCGGATCTTCCAGCCGCTCTATCCGCGCTGGCCCGAGGCCGAGGTGCCGGTCGGCCATGTGACAAACGGGGTCCATGTGCCGAGCTGGGATTCGGCGTGCGCCGACGATCTGTGGACGACCGCCTGCGGCAAGGAGCGGTGGCGGGGGGTCCCTGACACGCTGCCCGGGCTGATGTCCTCTCTGTCGGACGAGGCGCTATGGGTGATGGCGGGCGAGGAGCGTGCGGCACTGGTCGAGGCGGTGCGGCTGCGATTGACCCGGCAGCTCGCCGCCCGTGGTTATCCGCCCGAGGCGGTTGCGACCGCGGCGCAGGTGCTCGACCCGAACGCGCTGACATTGGGCTTTGCCCGGCGCTTCACCGGCTATAAAAGACCGAACCTGCTGCTCGCCGATCCGGCGCGGCTCGCCCGGCTGTTGCACGATCCGGCCCGGCCGGTGCAGCTGGTGCTCGCCGGCAAGGCCCATCCCGCGGACCCCGAAGGTAAGAAGATGATCGGCGAGTGGATCGATCTCGTGCGCCGCGCCGGATTCCGCCGGCACATCGTCTTTCTCGAGGATTACGATATCGCCCTCGCCCAGATGCTGGTGCAGGGCGTCGATGTCTGGATCAACACGCCGCGCCGGCCGTGGGAAGCCTGCGGCACGAGCGGGATGAAGGTGCTGGTCAATGGCGGCATCAACCTCTCCGAGCGCGACGGCTGGTGGGCCGAGGCCTATGCGCCGGAACTGGGCTGGGCGATCGGCGATGATGGCGAAGACCCAAGCCCGGCACGCGACGCCGAGGATGCCGAAGCGCTTTACGCGACCCTCGAGCACGAGGTTGTGCCGGAATTCTACGATCGCGATGCGGCGGGCATGCCGCGGCGCTGGCTCGAACGGATGCGCCGCAGCATGGCGACTTTGACCCCGGCCTACAGCAGCAGCCGCATGGTGCGGGACTATGTCGAGCAGTATTACCTCGGGGCCGCCGCCGAACTGCGCCGGCGCATTGCCGATGGCGGCGGGGCGGCGCGGGCAATGCGGGATTGGGAAGTCCGCCTGCGCCGGCACTGGTCGGGGGTTCATATCGGCGAACCGACGCTCAGGCGCGAGGATTGCGCCTGGCACTTTTCGGTGCCGGTTTATCTCGGCGAGATCGTGCCGGAGGATGTCGCCGTGCAGCTTTACGCCGATCGGCGCCGCGGCGACGGGCCCTATGTCGCCGACCTCACCCGCGGCGAGGCAATCGTCGGCGCCGCAAACGGCCATATCTACGCCGGGTCGGCGCCCTCGGTCCGCCCGGCTAATGACTATACCGTCCGGATCATTCCGCGCCATCCCGGCGCCCGCGTCCCGGCAGGGCTGCCGCTGATCCTCTGGCAAAAGTGACCGCGACGCGGACTTCACTCGCCCCCGAGACCGGAACAAACCGGTGTCTCGCCGGTTGCGCCGCCGGAAAACGCGGACGCGGCGAGGTCAACCGAAACCCGTTCGGCTTTGGTTTGCGCTCCCGGCGCAGATAGCTGCGGCCGGCTCATTCCAGATGGTGACGACGTCATCGACTGTCTGGCCGATGCTTGCCTCTTCAGCCGATTCAACGATCGCAGGAAATTTTAACCGGAGGCAGATTGCCCCCGTGATGACGTGCGGGCTCAACTAATCACCACAGTCGCGCAGGAGTTCACCGATCGAGCTTCCTTGGGCGGCCCATAGCGACGCCGAGTTCTGCTCGATGGTGATGATCCGCCGAACGCTGATAAACTCGCGGCCATGAAGACAGTTCGCTTGACTATCGCCGGTCATGTGCAAGGTGTCGGGTATCGCGCCTGGGCAACACGAGTTGCGGCCGAACTAGGGCTGCACGGCTGGGTGCGCAATCGCCGCGACGGCACGGTCGAGATGCTGGTGAGCGGATCGGGCGAGGCCGTCGCGGCGATGATCGAAGCGGCGCGCCA
>DATJLK010000175.1:0-35247 GCA_035509615.1 Allostellaceae bacterium
AACGTGGGCTGCGGCCGACCCCGGGCGAGAGGGACGCCGGCGCCGATGCCGTGCGCATTTTGTGCTTTGGCGGGTCGACGATGATGGGGATGGGGGCGCGCGATGAGAACACGATCCCAGCGGTGCTGGCGCAACGCCTTACCGAACTCGGCCATCATGTAGCGGTGACCAATTTCGGCCAGCTTGGCCACAACAGCACGCAAGAGGTGATCACCCTTCAGCAATTGCTGAAGGGTGGCGAGCGGGTCGACCTCGCAGTGTTCTATGACGGCATCAACGAGATGGCCTGCGCCGAACAGACCGGGCATGCCGACGGGTTGTTCAACGAGGCGCGGCGGCGGGCCGAGTTCAATCTGTTGCTCCCCGACCGCCGCGGCGACCTGATCCTGGCGGCGCTGATGGCCGCGGCGCCGCGCAGCCTGCGACGGCTGCGCCAGTTCACCAGGCTGCCCTTGCGCGGCCCCGCCCCCGCTCCCCCGGTCGATTTGGCTCGGCTCGACCTCAGCGATCTCGCCCGGGATGTGATCACAACCTATCGGCAAAACCTGCGGCTTGTCCGCCTTCTGGCGGGTGAATTCGGCTTCACCCCGCTCTTCTTCTGGCAGCCGGCGATCACCACCAAGCTGGTCAAGACCGCCGATGAGCTGCGCTGGGAGAATGATTACACCGATAATCCCGCGGCGCGCCGCCGGCTTTACCAGTCGATTATCGACGAACGGCGCCGCTGTGGCGCGTTGGATGGCGCCGATACTGTCGATCTGTCGGCGCTGTTTGACGCCTGGACCGACCCCGTTTACATCGATCTCTATCATCTCGCCGAAGCCGGCAACGCTGCCGTGGCCGAAGCGATGCTGCCTGCCCTCACCGAGGCATTGGTGGCGATCGAGCGCCGTCAGCTGGAACAACAGCAGGGTTAGTCGATGGAATGGTGGATCCTCGCCGGCGTCATCATCGCGCTTTGCGGCGGCGGTGTTGCCGTTCGTCTGCATAAGGGCCGGCGCGGCCCCCGGGAAAAGGAGACCGACAGCATCTACCCGCTATGGTAACCGGCGCGCAGACCCTGCCGGTCAGCTCGCGAGCGGCTCGTGGCGGAAGCCGTCACCCCAGCGTTTGATGTGGCCGACTGAAGGCGACGGAAAGTGCATCGTGCAGCATAGGGTCGGAGTATCACAGTAACGCTCGAAAAAGGCGCGCCGGGTGGCGACCGCCTGCTCAGGGTTGTAATCGACCCGCATGATCAACTCCGGATAACGCGCCTGGATCGGGGAGTGGATCAGATCGCCGGTGAACACCGCCGCGTCACCCCCGCGCCCGGTGCAAACCGCAAAGTGGTCGGGCGTGTGGCCGGGGGTCGGGATCAACCTGACATGGTCATTGAGCGCGTAATCGCTGGTGACCAGTTCCGCCTTGTTGGCGTCGATGATCGGCAGCACGCTGTCGCGCATCGGGTCGAGCGGGGTCTCCCGGTCGACGCCTTCCCAGTATTCATATTCTTTTTTCGAGAACAGGTACTTGGCGTTTGGGAAGGTCGGGACCCAGCGGCCGTTCTCCTTGCGCGTATTCCAGCCGACATGATCGCCATGCAGGTGGGTGCACATGACAAAGTCGATGTCGTCGGCGGTCAGCCCGGCAGCATGCAGCGCTTGCATCCAATTGCTGTCGGTCTTGCGGTGCCAAGTCGGTCGATGCGGAAACGACTTGTCGTTGCCGATGCAGGCGTCGACCAGGATCGTGTGGTGCGGGGTCTTGACGATGTAGGATTGAAAGCACAGCACCGCCATGCCGGCGGGGTCGAGCGCTGCCGGCTCCAGCCACGACCGGTTTTCATCCAGCAATTCCCGGTTCAGGCTCGGCAGGAATTCCAGCATCGGTGTAAACCCCGCCTCCTGCTCGACCAGGCGGTGGATCGTCATGTCGTTGACGGTAAAGCTGGTGCGCATCGCGATCGGTCCTCGAAAGTGGTCGGTCATGCCGCCCGGCGATGGTATCCCGGTTCCGCCGCAAACGCGAATGCTCCGGCGAGCGTCGAGTCGTCGGCCGCGCGATCGGCCGGCGCCGTTGCGATCGGTGTTCAGGACAGGAGGTTCGCAACTCCCCGGCCTTGTCGGTCCGACCCCGCGGGTCCGGCCTTTGGCCGGCGCGAGAGCAGGTTGTGTCGGGACCCGTTCCTGCCGGCGGGCGCTGGTGACGAGAAGTTATCGCCGCGGCCAATCGCGACGGACTGCTCAACAGCCTGTTACCCGGCTGCAGGCCGCAGAAAGATCAGGCGCGAGGCACCATAAACGCGTTCGTCGACGGCGGCGAACCCCCTTGGGAGGGCAAACGGCTCGCGCGCGCCGATCTCGACGGCCGCGATCGCGTCGGGGGTGAGCCAATGGGCCGCGGCGAGTGCGGTCAGCGCCGGGATCGCAAGCCCGCTCGAATAGGGCGGGTCGAGAAACGCGAGCGCGCACGCGACCGGTGCGCGCGGCGGCCGGGTCGCATCGCCGGCAATCACCCGGCTGTGCGCGAACTCGCCGAGATCGGCAATGTTGCGGCGCAACGCGACAAGCGCCGCACGGTCGTTTTCGATAAACACGGCTTCGCTCGCACCACGCGACAGAGCTTCGAGACCAAACGCTCCGGTGCCGGCGAACGCATCGAGCACCGCTGCATCGGCGAATGGAATACCGGCGGCAGCAAACTCGCCATGCGACAGGATGTTGAACAACGCCTCACGGGCGCGGTCGCTGGTCGGACGAACCGTCTTGCCGGGCGGCGCGATCAGATGGCGGCCGCGATGGCTACCGCCGACGATCCGCACGCGCGGCCCATTTCGGGGTTTCGATGCCGAGCTGCTCGGCGAGCGCCTTTCTCGGGATTTCCGCGATCGCCCCACGCGCCAGACTGCCAAGCTGGAACGGGCCATAGGAGAGCCGGATCAGCCGGGTCACCTGCAATCCCAGATGCTCCAGCACGCGGCGCACCTCGCGGTTTTTGCCCTCGCCCAGCGCCATTGCGATCCAGGCGTTGCTGCCCTGATTGCGTTCGAGACTGGCGCGGATCGCACCATAGGCCACACCATCGATCGTGATCCCACGGCCCAGCGCCGCCAGCCGCGCCGGCTCGACCAAGCCATGCACTCGCACCTTATAGCGCCGCACCCACCCGGTCGTCGGCAATTCCAGCCGGCGGGCGAGCGCCCCGTCATTGGTCAGCAGCAGCAGCCCCTCGGAATTGAGATCGAGCCGCCCGATCGAAATCAGCCGCGGCAGATCCTTCGGCAACGCGTCGAACACCGTCGGGCGGCTTTTTTCATCGCGATGCGTCGTCACCAGACCCGCCGGTTTGTGATAGCGCCACAACCGCGCCCGGTCTGGCTGCGGGATCGGTTTGCCGTCGACGCGGATATCGCTCTGGGTGGTTACGATGACCGCCGGGCTGGACAATACCGCACCGCCGACCGAGACCCGTCCTTCGGCGATCCAGCGCTCGGCGTCGCGACGCGAACACAACCCCGCGCGTGCCAGCAATTTGGCGATGCGTTCGGGGCGGATGCCCGCATCGGGCTCGGCAGTATCCTGGTCTGCCTGGTTTACCAGGTCGATATCAGGCGGGGGCAAGGAGGCACTCATCGGCCGGCGGCTTCGACAAAGGTACGGAAGATACGGCGATCGGCCTCGCTGATCTCGAATTCCGGGTGCCACTGCAGACCAAGGCAAAACCGCCGGCGCGGGTCTTCGATGCCCTCGATCACGCCGTCGCCGGCAACGGCATCGACGACCACCCCTGGCCCGGTGTCCTTGACCGCCTGATGATGCGCGCTGTTGACCCCCAGACGCTCGGTGCCGGCGATCCGGTGCAGCAGGGTCCCGGCGATGATCCGGACTTCGTGGCCGGGCTCGTTGCGTGGGTTCGGCTGGCGGTGCGGCAGCGCATCCGGCACCTCGTCCGGGATGTGCTGTATCAAGGTGCCGCCGAGGGCCACCCCCAGCAATTGCTGGCCGCCGCAGATGCCGAGCACCGGCAGGTCACGCGCCAACGCGCCGCGGGTCGCGGCCAGTTCGAAAGCCGTGCGTCGGTCCTTGGTGGTGACCGTCGGGTGCCGGCTGGTCGCCCCGAACAAGGCCGGGTCGACATCGAACCCGCCGCCGGTCACGATCAGCCCGTCGATCCGGTCGAGATAGAGCGCGGCGGCATCGGGCTCATGCGGCAGCAGGACCGGCAGCCCGCCGGCATGGCGCACCGCGTTGCAGTAATTCTCGCGGATCGCATACCACGGAAACTTCGACCAGCCGCCGCCAGGCTCATGATCGAGGGTAAGGCCGATAACCGGTGGTGCCATGTGTGTTTCGCTTTGCTCGCTCGCAGAAATAACCGCTCCATCCCTCCGCGCCAAGACCACCAGCACCGGTGGATGCGACAGGCAAGTTCTGTTACCGTGATCGGAATCGATACCTCGCCCTGCGCCTCAGCGCGAGCACCTTATCCGGCACAGCAGTCCGTTGGCGAATTCGCTCGACCCGTTCGGCGATATTGGACCTATTTACACGGGACTGCCTACTCCGAAAGCTGGGTAGACAGGTGGTTCATAAAGGCTCGCGTCTGCTCTATAACCCCAGCGGCTTGATTTTCGTCATAATCTGCCCGATTATGCGATACATAGTTTCTCCATCCGTCTTTGAAGTAATAAAACCTTTTGCTGCCTCCGAGAGAAATTGCATTCTCTTGCTTTTTTCCGGACCTTGCGGTGATGATCTTCTGATCTTATTGATTTTTGATTCTATTTGTTCTATAATAGTATTCCATTGCTGGAAATCAAAATTTAAATCAACGTCTTTAGCTAGCACTCCCAATCCATTTTCTAAAATCCGCATACAGTGAAATACCGAAGCGGTATTATGTTGGAGCGAATAGCAATCAACGGCACTAAATACATCGAGTCGAATTCCAGGAAACGCTACTACTGCCTTTTCCCAATCTGATCTCCACATTAGCAGTTTTTCTGCCTTCTGTTTTGGATACCTGTAATAAAGCTGTTGTCCTAGTTCAGTCTGGAGTATCCTACTCAGAGAACGTGCTAGGATGTTCAATTCGGACCATTTTTGCGGTTTATGTTTCAACCAATAACGAAGTCTCTTTGTGGAATCTACGATATGCGCCGAATAGAATTCCACAAATCTTTTATCACACGTATCTATTATCCAGAGCACCGCATCGTTTGCTTGTGTAAGCGCCCCAAGCTCTTTTGGGTCGTCACTCGAGTCGGCATCGCCGGGCGCGTTTTCAAACTTCATATTGTGAGCGCTGACCCAAATTAGTGCGAATAGTCTCGCGAGCACATTGTTGATCGCTGAAAAATCGAAGTTCACCATGATACAAATGACCCGAACCGGCAAAATCGCGCGGAAACAGCGCCTCACAGGGGCTGCCAATCAGCCCCCACTTTCGAATCCTGCCGTGGGTGCGATTATAATCGTACGGGTAATTTTGGCACATAAAACGGCACATGAATTGTCCTCATACGAACATCGCTTCCCGGCCGTTCATCGCTACGGCGGTGATAAAATCTTAGGCATTGGGTCGCAGCCGATGATGACAAAAATGCGACAATCCCCATCTTGGCACGATGGCAGGCGCGGCTCGAGGCTGAGATGCGGCGGATCGGGATCGATGTTGGCGGGACCAACACCGATGCGGTGCTGCTCGCCGACGGCATGCTGGTGCATGCGGTCAAGACGCCGACCACCGAAGACATTACGACCGGCATCGTCGCCGCACTCGCCGAACTGTCGGCCCATCCGGAGATCGTCGCCGGCGGCATTGACGGGGTCGTAATCGGTACCACCCACTTCGTCAACGCGGTGGTGCAGCGGCAGGGGCTCTCTCGCATTGCCGCGGTGCGCATCGGGTTGCCGGCGGCCGCCTCATTGCCGCCGTTTTGCGATTGGCCCGCCGATCTCGCCGACATGGTTGGCGACGAGGTCATCATGCTCGAAGGCGGGCACGATTACGACGGCCGGCCGATCGTGCCGTTCGACGAAGCCGGCATGCGGCGAGCGGCGCGGCAGATCCGCGCAAGCGGCATCCGTTCGGTCGCGGTCACGGCGATCTTTTCACCGGTCGATGGCGCGTGCGAAGAACGGGCGCGGGCGATCCTCGCGCAGGAATGCCCCGATGCGGCCGTGACCTTGTCACGCGATCTTGGTCGCATCGGTCTGCTCGAACGCGAAAACGCGGCCTTGCTGAACGCCGCCCTGATCGACCTGGCGCGCAAGACCGTGGCCGGATTTACCGCCGCGATCGCGGCGAGCGGCATCGATGCGCCGCTGTTCCTGACGCAAAACGACGGCATGGTCATGGCCGCCGAGGCGGCGGCAGCGCTGCCGGTCATCACCTTTGCCTCGGGCCCGACCAATTCGATGCGCGGTGCGGCGTTTCTGTCGGGATTGGCGGACGCGATCGTCGTCGATGTCGGCGGCACCTCGACCGATATCGGCCAGCTGAAGCATGGATTTCCGCGCGAGGCCAATTCGGTGGTCGAGATCGGCGGCGTGCGCACCCTGTTTCGCATGCCCGACTTGTTTTCGATCGGGCTCGGCGGTGGCAGCCTTGTCAGCCGCGACCCGCTAACCGTCGGTCCAAGGAGCCTCGGCTATCGACTGACATCGCAAGCGCTGGTGTTTGGCGGCAGCGTGCTGACCGCGACCGATGCCGCGGTCGCGGCTGGCGTCGCCGAGATCGGCGATCGGCGCCGTGTCGCGGCGCTGCCGCCCGACTTCACGCGGGCGGTGCTGGCGTTGGCGCGAGAGCGGATCGAGGATGCGGTCGACCGCATCAAGACCGAGGCCGGCGACGTGCCGCTGATCGCGGTCGGCGGCGGTGCGTTTCTGGTGCCCGACCGCCTCACCAGGGTCTCGCAGGTCATTCGAGTGCCTTATGCGGCGCACGCCAACGCGGTCGGCGCGGCGATTGCACAAATCAGCGGCGAGACCGACCAGATCTATCGCGATCTCGGGCGTGCCGCGGCGATCGCGGCAGCCGAGCGGCAGGCCGGTGAACGCGCCGTCGCCGCCGGAGCGGATCGCAACAGCCTGCAGACCGTCGATATCGAAGACATGCCGCTCGCCTACCTGCCGGGGAATGCGCTGCGGGTGCGCGTCAGGGTCGCGGGCACCATGCGCGCGGCGGCGGTAAAGTGAGGCGGCGATGAGCCTGCGCGCGGAGATTCTGCGGGTCGGAACCCGCTGTTTTTTCAAAGGCAAGCCCGGACCCGAAGCGAGCCTGGAAGAGCGCCGCCTGCGTGCGCTCGCGGCGCAGCGCTGGGTTCCCCATCCGCCGCCCGATGTCGAGCGCATCGCGGTCGATGCCGGCGGGGTTGCGGCCGAATGGGTGGTCACCCCGATGTCGCAAGGTCACCGCCACATCCTCTACCTGCACGGCGGCGGCTACGTGATCGGCTCGCCCTCGCTCTACCGCCATCTGACCTGGCGGCTCGCCAGAGCAGTCCGCGCCCGGCTGCTCGCCGCCGATTATCGGCTTGCCCCCGAATATCCGTTTCCGGCGGCCCTCGACGACGCCGTCGCGACCTATGAATGGCTGCTGGCGTCGGGCGCCGACCCGCACCAGATCGTGGTGATCGGCGACTCGGCCGGCGGCGGGCTCGCTTTCGCCCTGTTGTTGCGGTGCCGCGACGAGGGTCGGCTGCCATTGCCGGCTGCGGTTGTGGCGTTGTCGCCATGGACGGACCTGGCCTTGACCGGCGAATCGCTGAACGGCAACGCCCTCGCCGACCCGTTTCTCGATGCCAACGGGATCCCGCCGATTGCCGAGTGTTATCTCGCCGGCACTGACCCGCGGCATCCCTATGCCTCGCCGCTCTATGGCGATCCGACCGGTCTGCCGCCAGCCCTGATCCAGGTCGGCAGCGACGAGGTGCTGCGTGACGATGCGACCCGCATGGCCGATCGCCTGGCTGCCGCCGGGTGTGAGGTTGTGCTCGAAATCTGGCCGCGGATGCCGCATGTGTGGCATCTGTTCGCTTCGGTCATGCCGGAAGCGCGGCGGGCAATCAGCCGCATCGGCGCTTTTGTGTGGGAGCGAACGACGGTTACGACGGCGTAGCCGCCGCCCGGCCGCCACCGGCGAAAATCGTCACCGCGAACGAGCGCAACCGGTGGGCGGCGGTGGTCGCCCCGCAACTCAGCGCCACGGTGCCGACGAACACCATCCCGGCTTTGATGATCCCAGGCAGGTCAGCCGGCAGTAATGCGTATTGCAGCCAAACCACGAACAGGTAATGGACAAGGTACATGCCATAGGCGTTCTGCCGCAGGCTGTCGAGCCAGGAGCGCCGGCGCGCGGCAAAGCGCAGGGCAATTGCCAATACGCCAAAACAGTTGCACAGGCAGGCGACGACAAAACTCAGATCATCGACAACCTGCAGACCCGCTGAAACCGGGCTGCGGCCTTGGAAAACGAGCGCGGTGACGCCAAGCCACAGCGCAAACGAACCCAGCGCCAGACCGAGCCAGACCCGCCAATGCCGGATGAGCGCGCCCTCGGGTGCAAACAGGCCGCGCTCGATGCCGTAGGCGCCAAGCCCGGCGCCTACAAAGAAATATGCCGCGTAATGCAGCGGTCGGCTCAGCTGCAGCGGGAACGGGCCAAACTGGCCCCAGGCTCCGGGGGTGAAAACGAGTGCCAGCGGCACATAGACGAGCGCCGAAATGCCGAGCAGCGACACAAAATAGCGGACCGGGTGCGCACCGACCGTGCCCGACACGCGGGCAAGGCGGTCACCCCAATCGGGTATGATCCGGTAAAGCGCGACTGCGATCAGATCCCCGGACAACAGCAGCCACAAAAACCACATCGGACCGCACGGCCAAATCGGCAGCGCCAGAAAGGCGTGGGCATAGGCGGCGATCCCGGGATCGGCTGCGGTCTGAAGATAGGTCGGATACTGCGCGATCGGCATCAGCAAGACGGAAACCAGTACAAAGGGCAGCCCCAGCCTTCGCAAGCGATCGGCAACAAACGCCTCGGCACCCTTGCGTTTCAGGCTCGGCCAGACAAACAACCCGGACAGGAAAAAGAACAGGGTCATCAGGAACACGTCCTGCCACGCGCAGAACAGTTCGAGGATGACCGAGCGGTGGGTGTCGATGACCGGAAACGCCCGCCACTGAAATGGCGGGCTTGAGAAGGCAAACGCATGCGCCGGCAGAAAGGCGAGATAGGCGAGCGAGGAATGGAACGCCAGCACCAGCAAGATCACATAGGCGCGCAGGCCATCGATCGCGATGCTGGCGCGGCCGGCCCGCGTCTGCAACGGGGTGACCCTTCTCATCGCTCTAATTCGTGCTCGGCCGGTCGGTCGTCGCGCGTGGTGGCGCCCGCCTTCGCCGCGCCGGCGCTCGGAGCCAACGCCCGCCGGACCACGATCGCCGGCTCGCGCCGCTTCTGTCGGGCGCCGGTCCAGTCCGGCTGTTGGCGCGGCGGCCCCATCAATGCCGGCTGAAACAACACCGCGGCCGCCATCGTGCATACCAGCGCCAACGCCATCAGCTCGCCCATGCTGGAGGTGCCGGGATTGCTCGACATCCACAGGCTGCCAAACGCGGTCGCGGTCGTCATTGCGCTGAAAATCACCGCGCGGGTCAGGGTCGACTGCACCAGCGCCGTGCGGCCGCTGCGCCAGGCGAGCATGTAGTAGATCTTGAAGGCGACGCCGACCCCAAGCAGCAGCGGCAGGGCGATGATGTTGGCAAAGTTCAGCCGCATCCCGAGCGCGACCGCCAATTCCAAGGTCACGATGCCGGCAACGAGCAGCGGCACCAGGGTCAACAAGACGTCTTTCGCCCGGCGCAAGGTCAGCGCGAGCAGCAGCACAATCGCGCCGATCGCAAAGCAGCCGGCCTCGATAAAGGCGTGCACGACCGTGTTCGCGGCCTCGTACAGCAGCACTGCCGGGCCAGTGGCAGCCGGCGCCACCTTCAGGACCGCACCCACAAAATCACGCAGCACCGTGGTGTTGTCGGGGTCGCCCTTGGGCAGCACCTCGACTCGTGCGCTGCCTGCGGGGGTTAGCCATTGTCTTTTCAAGTCGTCCGGGACTGTGTCGCGGGTCACGCGCTGCGGCTGCAATGCCAGACGCAGATCATCAAGCGACACGCGCAGCGGTTCGGCGACCGCTGCCTCGGCGCGCAGGCGTGCCGCAGGCGGGGCTTTTGCCAGGTCGAGCAGCAACCCGGCGAGACGTCGCGCCGCCTCGGCACCCGCCCCTTGATGATTGGCTGCCGCTTGTGACAGCGCCTTGGCGGTGGCGGTCAGCGCCTCGATGTTCTGCCGATCGGACGGCGCCGGCTCGACCTGTTGCGGGTGGAGGGAGGGACCGATTGCCGCCGCCGCTTTGCCGATCAGACCGAGTTTTTGCCCCTGATCCTTTGGGATGAGACTGTCGAGCGTGGATGCTCGCGAGACCTGCGGCAAAGCCTTGAGCCGGGCGGCGAGGGTGTTTGCTGCATCGAGGCTCGGCGCCACGACGTCGACCGCATTTGCCCCGATCTGAGGATCCCGGCGCAATTCGAGATAAGTCGCCACCGCCGGAGCCGTTGAATCCTGAAGATGCAGCGGGTTGAAGTCAAAGCGCAGCAACAGCAGCAGTGGCGACGCCGCTGCCACGGCGCCGAGGGTGACGGCAATGATGGCTATCCTGTGCCGCGCCAAAAAACCGTCGATCGGGGCGAGCGAGGCAAACCCCATCGGGCGCCGCTCTGTGGGCGACCGCAACAGGGCCAGCAATGCCGGCAGCAAGGTAATGCTGCACAGAAAGGCGATGATCATCCCGGCTCCGGCGATTTCGCCGAGTTCCGAAAGTCCGCGGTAGTCCGTCGGGACAAACGATCCGAAGCCAACAGCGGTAGCCGCCGCAGCTAGCGCCAGTGGCGGGCCCGCCTTGCGCGCCGCACTCCGCAAGGCGGGACGCAAACTGCCCAACTCATACCGCTCGGCGCGATAGCGCACACTGAACTGGATCCCGAAATCGATGCCGAGACCAATGAACAGCACCAGAAACGCGACTGAGATCAGATTGAGTGCGCTGACGAGAAACAGACCGAGAGCGGCAGAAGCGGCAAGCCCGGCAACAATGGTGAGCACAACCGCAAGGATGATCCGGCCGCGGCGCAATGCCAGCCACAGGATAAGACCGACGGCGCAAAGCGATAGTGCCGCATTGAGGCCGGTGTTCTTGGTCAGGGTTGCAAAGCTGTCGTCGTTGATCGGCACGAGCCCGGTCTGCCGAACGCTCGCCTGGTAAGCTTGGCCGAGCTCTAACTGACGCGCGGCTTGCGCAATTGCGTTGGTCGCCGCCCGGCCCGGCTCCAGCGCGCGATAGTCGAGAACCGGCTGGACCTCGATAAAGCGGCGCAACTGCGCCGGCGAAGCCGGGTGCCCGCTCGCCAGCACCTGCCAGGAAAACCTGGCGGGGCGATCGGCGAGTGCGGCTTGCGCGGTCGCGGACGCCATATCCATCGGCCGGACCAGCGCGTCGAGCGGCAGCATCCCGGCATTGACCCCAGCCACCCCGTCCGACAAGGCGTCGAGCGACCCGCGCAGGCTCGGATCGGCGGCCAGCCCGGCGATCAGCGGATTGGCTTTGGTCAGCGCGCCGGTCAGTTGTGCTACTTCGCCGGCCGGCAGATAAAGCAGGCCGTTGCGCTCGAAAAATGCCCCACCCTGCGGCTGGCGAATGCTTTTGATCAGGTCGGTGCGCGCTTTCAGCGCTGTCGCGAGTTTGGCGGCGGCTTCTTGGACCTTCTCGGGCGTCGGAGCTTCGACGACGACAATGATTCCCGGCTCGGGAAAGGCCCGCATGTATTGAAACGCCCGCTGAGCCCAGGGCAGGTTTGGCGGGAACAGCGCCGTGGTATCGGTGTTGACCGCAAAATGCCCGACCGCATAAACACCGCAGGACCCGGCAACAATGGCCGCGGCGACAACCACCCACAACGCCCGGCGGATACAAAAATCGACAAGGCGAAAAATCACTGTCCCGAGCATTTCGCCGTGCCTCGCCACCCCAAAATACGATTGCCGCTGGCGACGGGCAGAGGAAAATCTCGTCCGTCAGCCACTTTTGCTAACCGTCAGCTGCGCGCTTCTGTTCCCAAAAGCGGAGCGTGGCAGTTGCGCTAAGTGTGGCCCGACGGGCGTTGCGGATGAGTTAATCGCGATCCGGCAGATTTCGATCCGCCAGATTTCGATCCGCCAGATTTCGATCCGCCAGATTTCGATCCGGCAGAGTCAGCGTGGCTGCCCGAACGGCGGCATGATCAGAATGCCGGTATTATCGAGCAGCGCCTCGACCCGCTCCAGGGCAGGCTGGACAGCTTCGATAGCGCGACCGAGTGCGGTGACGCCAATATCATTGTCTTCAGTCTCTTTACCGGTCAGCCGATCGTAGAGGTATGCCGCCAACCCTTCCTTACGCGGAAACAAAGTCAGCTGGACCGGCGCCCCGGCTGGGATCTTGGCAGCTTCCCTGGCGAGGCGCAGCGCCACATCGTAACCGCCCAACGCATCGACAAGACCGTTTTTCCTGGCTTCAGCACCCGTCCAAACGCGTCCTTGCGCCACCGCTTCGACGGCCTCGGGCGTCATATGGCGACCGCTTTCGACGTGTATCTTGAAGCCGCGATAGGTGGCGTCGAGAAACGCTTGCAGGCGGGCGCGCGCCAGCGACGAAAAGTCGGAGGTGGCGCTGAACATGGCGGCGTTGGCGCCAAATTGCACCGCGTCGGTCGACACCCCAATCTTGTTCAAGAGATCGGCGACCACCAGCTTGCCGGCAAGCACTCCGATCGAGCCGGTCAAGGTTGCCGGTTCAGCGACGATTTTATCGGCAGGTGCGGCGACGTAGTAGCCGCCCGAGCCAGCGACGTCGCCCATCGACACGATGACCGGTTTGCCGCGCTCACGGGCGAAGACAACATCGTGCCAGATCGTCTCCGAGGCCACCACCGAGCCACCGGGGCTGTTGATACGGAACAAGATCGCGCGGACTTTGGGGTCGCGTACCGCGTCGCGAAAGGCGCGGGTCACGGCACCCGCGGCCATCTCGTCGGACTGCACCAACGGATTGCCGCCGCCGCCGCGGACAATCAACCCCGATCCATAGATCAGGGCAATCCGTTCGCCGCTCTGGTGGGGTCGTCCGGCACCGTCGAGATACCTCGAAAGGCTGACAAGTTCGCCGCCCGGCGCGCGTTTGTGGGCGGCGGCGATGGCGTCGTCGCGATAGCCGAGCTGGTCCACGAGCTTTGCCTGCAAGGCTTCATTGGGGAGCAGTGGCGCATTGTCGATCGCGGCGTTTACGGCTTCCGGCGTCAGTTTTCGGGCCTCGGCAATCCCGTCTACCACTTGGCTGGAAATGGATTGCAGCAGATCCTGCACCTCTTCGCGCTGTGGCGGTGTCATCTGGGTGGCGGTCAGGATGTTGGCGGCGGTCTTGAATTGGCCCTTGTGGTCGAATTCCGCCGTGACCCCGAGCTTGTCGAGCATGCCTTTGAAAAACATGGCCTCGGAGTAGAGCCCGGTCAGGCCGACGCTGCCCATCGGCTGCAGCCAGATCTGGTCGAAGGCGGTGGCGAGATAATAGGGGCGGGTACCGGCGCCAAACTCGCCAAAGCTGTCGGCAAAAGCGATCGCGAACTTGCCCTTGGCCCGAAACGCGGCGATCGCGTCGCGGATTTCCTGAACCTGGGCCAGGCCGAGTTCGTCGGTGCCGAGCCGGGCGAGAATACCCTTGACCCTGGGATCGGCGCCGGCCGTCTCGAGCGCGTCGAGAAAATCGCGCTCGTTTGGCTTGCTGCCAAAAAGGACCCTCCGCCACCCTGCTTCGCCCGGTCCGTCAGCGAGGCCCGAGGTCAAGTCGACCGACAGGATCATGTCGTCCGGAAGTGACGGCTTGCTCGGCGGCAATCGGGTAATCAGCACCGCAACGGCGATGACGAATAGCAGCGAGAGAAATCCGATCGTTGCAAAAAAACCGACCAGCAGACGCCGCATCGCTCAGACATCTCCGCCGAGCGCGCGATGGCGCAACAAGTGATCTGCCAGAACGCACGCGACCATCGCTTCGCCGACCGGTACGGCGCGGATGCCGACGCATGGGTCGTGACGCCCGTGGGTCGCAATTTCGACCTCGTTGCCGTCGACATCGACACTGCGCATCGGCGTCAGGATCGAACTGGTCGGCTTGACTGCGAAACGCACGACGATGTCCTGTCCGGTCGAGATCCCGCCGAGGATGCCGCCGGCATTGTTCGACAAAAACGCGACCTGGCCGTCCGCCATCCGCATCTCGTCGGCGTTTTCCTCGCCCCTCAGCGCCGCCGCGCCAAAGCCGGCGCCGATCTCGACCCCCTTGACCGCGTTGATCGTCATCAGCGCGCGGGCGAGATCACCGTCGAGCTTGTCATAAATCGGCTCGCCGAGACCGCCCGGCACGCCGCTCGCGACGATTTCGATGACCGCACCCGCCGACGAGCCCGCCTTGCGCACACTATCGAGATAATTCGCCCAGTGGAGGGCCATGGCCGCGTCCGGGCACCAGAACGGGTTCGCTTCGACCGCGCCCCAGTCCCAGGCGGCCCGGTCGACCCTGTGCGGTCCGATCTGCACCAATGCCCCGCGGATCGTGATGCCGGGGCCCAAAATCGCGCGTGCGACGGCGCCGGCGGCGACCCGCGATGCGGTTTCGCGGGCCGAAGCGCGACCGCCGCCGCGGTAATCACGCACACCGTATTTCTTCCAATACGTGAAATCGGCATGCCCGGGGCGAAACCGGTCGGCGATGTTGCGGTAATCCCGCGAGCGCTGATCGGTGTTTTCGATCAACAACTGGATCGGGGTCCCGGTGGTGACCCCGTCAAACACCCCGCTCAGGATGCGGACGAGGTCCTCTTCGCGCCGCTGGGTCGTAAACCGCGACTGTCCGGGTTTGCGCTTGTCGAGCCAGCGCTGGATGTCGGGTTCGGCCAGCGGCAGCCGTGACGGCACGCCGTCGACGACGACGCCGATTGCTGGCCCGTGGCTCTCGCCCCAGGTCGTAAAGCGGAACAGGGTTCCAAACGAGTTGCCGGCCATGTCGTCACACCACGGAGATGTCGGGGGCGTCGACCGCCTTCATGCCGACCACGTGATAGCCGCAATCGATGTGATGGACTTCGCCGCTGACCCCGGCCGACAGATCGCTGAGCAGATAAAGGGCGCCGCCGCCGACATCCTCGATCGTGACGTTGCGCTTGAGCGGCGAGTTGAGCTGGTTCCATTTCAGAATATAGCGGAAATCACCGATCCCCGAGGCCGCCAACGTCTTGATCGGACCCGCCGAAATCGCATTGACGCGGATCCTGTCGGCGCCGAGATCGACCGCCAGGTAACGAACGCTGGCTTCGAGCGCCGCCTTGGCAACACCCATGACATTATAGTGGGGCATCACCCGTTCGGCACCCGAATAGGTCATGGTCAGAAGACTGCCGCCCGCCGTCATTAGCGGCACCGCGCGGCGGCAGATTTCGGTGAATGAGTAGCAGGAGATCTCCATCGTTCGCAGGAAATTGGCGCGCGTCGTCTGCAGATATTTCCCCTTCAACTCGTCCTTGTCGGAGAACGCGATTGCATGGACCAGAAAGTCGAGCCGGCCCCAGCGATGCGCCAGCGCTTCAAACAGCGAATCGAGGCTTTCCTTGGAGGCGACATCGCCCTCGACCACAAAGTCGCTGTCGAGGCTCTGCGCCAGCGGCCGCACCCGCTTGGCGAGCGCCTCCCCGCCCTGATAGCTGAAGGCGAGGGTCGCACCATGATCGTGCAGCGTTTTGGCGATCCCCCAGCCGATCGAGCGCTCATTGGCGACTCCCATAATGAGCCCGCGTTTTCCCGCCATCAGCGCCATCGTCATCCCCGTTTCTCGCTTTGCGGATCATTCTGTACAAAGGCAATAGTGACGGCCAACGGCCGCCGGTGCCGAATGATGCTGGCACCGCGGTAGCACGCCACGGATAATTGCTCGGCACCCACCCGTTTACCAGATTCAGAGGCTGCGAGGTTCGCTGAATGTTGTCCGAGGCGGAAAAGCGCCGCAAGCACCGACGCGGCGGGATGCTGCGGAGGACGGCAGCGACCGCCGGTGCATTCACGCTCTACTCGCTGCGCCGGTTCAACGCCGACGGCTGCTTTGCCGCTTCCGGCGCGCTGAGCTACGCCGCGCTCGTCTCGCTGGTGCCGCTGGCGGTCATCGCGCTCGGCACCCTCTCGGTCGTCCCGATCTTTAGTCAGCTCCATGACCAGATCCTGGCGCTCGTCTTTAAATATTTCGTTCCGTCGATCGGCGAGCAGGCGGGTTGGTGGTTCCGCGCCTTTGCCAATTCCGCCGCCCAGACCACGGCGATCGGAGTCGTCGGGATTGCCGCCACCGGGGTGCTGCTGCTTGCTACTGTCGAAGACCAGCTGAACCTGATCTGGCGGGTGACGGCGCCGCGCCCGTGGGGGCAGCGGGTTCTCGCTTATTGGGCGCTGATCACCCTTGGCCCGCTGCTCATCGGACTGAGCCTGTCGTTGTCAACCTATTTCGAAATCGCCGCGCGCCGCGTCGGGTTCGGGCAGGAGGCGTTTCTGTGGCTGGAAAGCAGTTGGCTGCACGGCATTGCTCGCACCATCCCGGCGCTGCTCGAACTCGTGGCGGCAACCCTGCTCTACTGGCTCATTCCGAACTGCGCCGTGCGTTGGCGCGATGCCGCACTCGGCGCGTTGGTGGCAACGGCGGCGATTGAGATTCTGAAAATCGGGTTCTCGATCTATATCGGCGCGGCCTCGTACTATCAAACCGTCTACGGCGCGCTCGCCGCGATCCCGATCTTTCTGTTGTGGATGTATATTTCGTGGATGGCGGTGCTGGTGGGGGCGGAGGTCGCGGCGGCCCTGCCGCTGTGGCGGATCGACGAGCGCATGGCCGGCACCTCGGCCGGCGGCGTGCGGCTTGGGCTCAGCCTGGCGCTGCTCACCGCCCTGAACCGGGCGCAGCGATCAGGTACGGTACTGTCGACCCAGATGCTGGCAACCGAGCTTGGGGTTGCCACCACGGTCATCGACGAACATATGGAGCCGCTGGTAGCTTCCGGTTTTGCCGCCCACACACAAGCGGGCAGCTGGGTCTTGGCGTGGAACCCGGAGACCGCCACGTTGCGCGATCTCTACGATGCTCTGCACCTGCCGTTCGCCGGCAGCTGGCTCGGCAAGGCGACGGCGCCTTGGCAGCGGCAGATCGAGCCGGCGATTAAGCAGATCGTCAGGGCCGAGGCGGCGGCGGCACAGATGACCATCGCCTCGCTGATTGGCGACACCAGACCCGACCTCGACAGCAGCCAGAGCCCGATTTGCCCGTGCGGACGGCAGCGCTCGACCAAAGAGGTCGCTGACCGGATCGGATCGCGATAGGGTGGGGACGAAGATGGACGAGATCGCCGAAACCGAACCAATGGCGCCGTTTGCGCGCTGGTTTGCGCAAGCGCAGGCAGCGGAAGAGGACGCCAATGCGATGATCCTCGCGACCGCGACGCCAAGCGGCCTGCCATCGGCGCGCGCCGTTCTGCTCAAGGGCTGCGACGACCGCGGTTTTGTCTTCTATACCAATCTCGAAAGCCGCAAATCCGCAGAGCTTGCCGACAATCCGAGGGCGGCGCTGTGCTTTTTGTGGAAAGCGCTGCGCCGCCAGGTGCGGGTCGAAGGTCGGGTCGAGCCTGTCGCCGCCGAAGAGGCCAACGCCTATTTCGCCAGCCGGGCGCGCGACAGCCAGATCGGCGCCTGGGCTTCGCAGCAGTCGCGGCCGCTTGCCAGCCGGGCCGTGCTCGAACAAAAGGTCGCGGAAGTCGGGCGGCGGTTCGGCGACGGTGAGGTGCCACGGCCGCCATTCTGGTCCGGCTTTCGGATCGTGGCACAGCGCATCGAGTTCTGGCAGGAGCGCCCCTCTCGCCTCCACGACCGCTGGTTGTTTATCCGCGAGGCTGGCGAATGGCGACGGGAACGACTGTTCCCCTGATCCATGGTCCGCAAGCGACGCGGCTGCGGCGGCGGGCGACCTATGCGTCGGTCGCGGTGGCACTACTGTTGATCGCGGTCAAATTCGTTGCGTGGCTTGATACCGGCTCGGTCGCGTTGTTGTCGAGCGTCATTGACTCGCTGCTCGATGTCGCGGCGTCGATGATCAATCTGATCGCAGTCCGCCATGCGATGACGCCCGCCGATCGCGAGCACCGTTTTGGCCATGGCAAAGCCGAGCCGCTGGCGGTGCTCGGCCAGTCCGCCTTTATCACCGGCAGCGCGCTCTTGCTGCTTGCCGAGGCGGCGCGCCGGCTGATCCAACCCGTCCCGGTCGTCAATCCGCCGCTCGGCGTCATCGTCATGGTGTTCTCGATCGCGGTGACGGTCGCGCTCGTTCTCTACCAGCGCCGGGTCGTGCGCCGCACCGCCTCGATCGCGATCAGCGCCGACGAACTGCATTACCGCAGCGATGTGATCTTGAACCTCGGTGTGATCGCCGCCCTCGGTCTCACCGGCGCCTTCGGCTTGCATATTCTCGACCCGCTGTTTGGCGCCGCGATCGGTATTTGGATCATCTGGTCGGCGGTGAAGTTGGCGCGGCTGTCGCTGGTTCAGTTGATGGACCAGGAATTGCCCGACGATGAACGCGAGAAGATCCGCGCGATCGCGCAGTCGCACCCCGATGTGACGGCGGCACATGATCTGCGCACCCGGGTGGCCGGCCCGACCGCTTTTATCCAGATCCATATCGAAATGGATGGCGAGATGAGTCTGATACGAGCACACGAGATCTCGGACGAGGTCGAAGCCAAGTTGCGCAAGGCTTATCCCAACGCCGAGATCATCATCCACCAGGACCCCGAGGGGATCGAAGAGCCGCGATCGAATTTTCCGCGGCGGGTAACGGCGCATGAATAGCGAGAGGCGCCTTTTGCTGCTGACGGGTGCGAGCCGCGGTATCGGGCATGCGACTGTCCAGCGGTTCAGCGACGCCGGATGGCGGATCATCACCTGTTCGCGCGAGGCGGTCCCGGCCGAGTGCAAGCGCGACCCGAACTGGAGCCACCACATCACCGCCGATCTCGGCGATTCCGCCGATCTCGGCCGGTTCGTAGCCGAGGCCAAGGATCATATCGACGGCCCGCTGCATGCTCTCGTCAACAATGCGGGAGTGTCACCGAAATCACCGAGCAAGGAGCGGCTTGGTACCCTCAACGGCGATCTCGACGACTGGCACCGGGTATTTCATCTGAATTTTTTTGTGCCGTTGATCCTGTCGCGCGCTTTTGCGTCGGCGCTGGCTCTAGGCAAGGGAGCGATCGTCAATATCACCTCGATCGCCGGCCATAGGGTGCACCCTTTTGCCGGCTCCGCCTACGCGACCTCAAAAGCGGCGCTCTCGGCGCTGACCCGGGAAATGGCCGCCGATTTCGCCAGGATCGGCGTGCGCGTCAATGCGGTGGCGCCGGGCGAGATCGAAACCGCGATGCTGTCGCCCGAGACCGCGGTCCTGTTGCCGCGCATTCCGCTCCACCGGCTCGGCATCCCGTCGGATGTCGCCGGCACAATCTTTTTCCTGTGCAGCGATGACGCCGCCTATGTCACCGGCACCGAGATCTCGGTCAATGGCGGACAACATATCTATTGAGGGCCGAGCGCCGCTGAGGCATGCGCACAGCGACACGGCTGAAGGGATCAATCGGGATCAATCGCGGGGCCGGGCTCACGCCGCTCGTCGCAATGTCAGGCGGGACCACACATCGCCGAGCGCGGCCACCAATCTCTCGATGTCGGCGTCGTCGTGCAGGGGTGTCGGGGTCAGCCTTAAGCGCTCGCGGCCCTTCGGCACGGTCGGATAGTTGATCGGTTGGACATAGATCCGGTGGCGATGGAGCAGCATGTCGCAGGCTGCCTTGCACAGTTCGGCATCGCCGACCATGACCGGAACGATGTGGCTCGCCGAAGGCATGACCGGCAGTCCGGCCTCGGCAAGCCGGCGCTTCAATCGGGCCGCCCGTTCCTGATGGCGGTCGCGTTCGATCTGGCTCTGTTTCAGGTGACGGATGCTGGCGAGCGCCCCCGCGGCCAATGCCGGCGGCAACGAGGTCGTAAAAATGAACCCCGGAGCATGGCTGCGAATAAAATCGACGAGTGCCGCCGAGCCGGCGATATAGCCGCCCATAACGCCAAACGCCTTGCCCAGCGTCCCCTGGATCACCGTCGGCCGGTGCATGACGCCATCGCGTTCGGCAACGCCGCCGCCGCGCAGCCCGTAAAGCCCGACGGCGTGGACCTCGTCGAGATAGGTCATCGCCCCGAATTTATCGGCGACATCGCACAAGGCACCGATCGGTGCGATGTCGCCGTCCATCGAATAGACCGACTCAAAGCAGACGAGCTTGGGCCGGTTGCTGCCGATAGCGGCCAGCAAATCGGCGAGATGGCCCGGATCGCTGTGGCGGAAGATGTGTTTTTCGGCGCGGCTGTTGCGGATGCCGGCAATCATCGAAGCGTGATTTAGCGCATCCGACAGCACGACCGTGCCCGGCAGTTCGCGTGCCAGGGTAGAGAGCACCGCCTCGTTGGCGACATAACCCGAGGTAAAGATCAGGGCCGCTTCGCGTTGGTGAAGGTCGGCAAGCTCGCGCTCGAGCAACAGGTGGAAATGGCTGTTGCCGGAAATGTTACGGGTACCGCCGGCGCCGGCGCCGACGGTGTGCAACGCCTCCGCCATGGCTGCCAGCACCGCCGGATGCTGGCCCATGCCGAGATAATCGTTCGAACACCATACCGTCACTTCGGCGCTGATCCGGTGATCATAAGCGCGCGGGAAACCGCCGCAGCGTCGTTCAAGGTCGGCAAACACCCGATAACGCCCTTCGCGGTGCAGCATCGCGAGGCGTTCGGAAAAGAAAGCTTCGTAATCCATCGCTGTCATGATGACCGAAATGAAGAATAAATGGCGGCAAGATGTAGAGCATGCGTCATCATGTCCGCAGCGGTTCGACGGCAAGGTCGCTTCCTCGGCGGCGGCTGCAAACGTCTGTAAAGAGCAACCTGCCGTGAGGTTCCGGATCGACGCGCGAACGGCATGCCTTGGATCAGCCGGCCCGCCGACGGTTTTGCCGGAGTGGCCGTGATATCGCCCGAGCCCCGACCGCTTCAGTTCAGGCGGACATATTGGTAAGCCAACGGCCGGTTATCGATGCCGATCTCGGGTGGGGCCAGCCAGCCGGCCATCTTGCCGGGTTCGCTGACGCGCTGCATCAGTGAACCGACAAAACCGCGGTCATCGGCGCTCGGCAGCCAGTCCCATTGGCGCCTTGTCGATTCCTCGGCGGAGATTGGCCGCCCTTGCGGATCGGTGTGGATCCCGGCCCAGACCCCGACCGTGCGGCGGAAGCGCGAGCTCGGCAACGCCAGCCGGAACTCATAGCCGGCTTTGGCGATCATTCGGTTCCACGCCCTGATCCCGATATCGCAATCGGTGATGTAGGCGGCGCGCGTAACCTCGTTCATGGCGTTGCGCATCGGCACCGCTTCCGGGATCACGGCGCCATTGCGGTCGGGCATGTCGATCGACAGCCGCTCGGCCAATGCGCTATGATCATCAAACTGCGGCTCGTCGGGCCGGCCCTTGATGCCGGTGGCAAAATAAGTCGCCGCATTCGACGAGATCTCGGCCCCGAACAGATCGAGCGACGAACTGAACCAGAAATTGATATAGCGCTGCAGGGTCGCCAGATCGATCGCGCCGGCGCTGCGGATAACGGCCGGATCCTCGCTACCCCGCTGCTTCATGACTTCGATCGTGCGTCGGATCACCCGGGCGATGCCGGTACGGCCGACGAACATGTGAAAGGCTTCTTCGGTCAGCATAAACCGGCAGGTTCGCGACAGCGGATCGAAACCGCTCTCGGCCAGGCTTTTCAGCTGGTAGCGGCCGTCGCGGTCGGTGAAATAGGTGAACATAAAAAAGCTCAGCCAATCCGTGATCGGCTCGTTAAAGGTGCCGAGGATCCGCGGCTTCTCGGGGTCCCCCGAGTGGCGGCTCAGCATTTCCTCGGCTTCTTCGCGGCCGTCGCGGCCGAAATAGGCGTGCAGCAGGTACACCATCGCCCACAGATGGCGCCCCTCCTCGACATTGACCTGAAACAGATTGCGCAAATCATAGAGTGACGGGCAGGTCAGCCCCAGCAGCCGCTGCTGCTCGACCGATGCCGGCTCGGTGTCGCCCTGGGTGACAATCAGTCGGCGCAGATTGGCGCGATGTTCCCCTGGAACCTGTTGCCACACCGGTTCGCCGGCTGAATCGCCAAACCCGATCCGCCGATCGGGCACCGCATTGGCGAGAAAGATGCCCCAGCGATATTCGGGCATCCGGACCATGCCGTATTCGGCCCAGCCATCGGCATCGAGGGCGATGGCGGTACGAAGGTAAACTTCATAACTCTGCGAGCCGCTTGGCCCCATTTCTCGCCACCAATCGAGAAAGCGCGGCTGCCAATGCTCGAGCGCGCGCTGCAACGCGCGGTTGTCGTCGAGCCCGACATTATTCGGGATCGTCTGTCGATAATCGATGGCCATGTCGCCCCTGCATTTGTTCCGGTCCGCCGGCCCGGTCGACGGATCCCCCCGCCCGATTATAGTGCAGCAGGCGCAAAAAGCTCGGGCCAACCATTGCAGCGGTTCCAGCCTGGCCGATCAAGCTTTGGCGACAGAACCAGACCGATGATCAACCGTCGTCAGCGGCCGGTTTGGGCCGACCCTCCACGGCTACGGTGCAGCGCGTACCGCCCTCTCGTCAAAGCCTGGACCAGGTCCTGGCGATGGTCACGCCGGCATGATCCGAGCTACGGTGTTGAACAGGAGTTGCGATCGGCCGCAGATCTACTCGCCGGCAAAGTCCTCTTCTTTGAGCGCGATCGGCGTACCATGCGGAGTGCGCCGCGCCGCCTGCTGCCAGGCGGCACGATAGCGGCGGAGGATCGTCGGATCGGCGGCACCTTTTGCCGCGACGAGTTGTTCCAGAGCGGCGAGCCAGTGATGATAATAGGTCTCGCCGGTATCCGGATCGCCCGCGGCCTGGGCACGCTTGATCTCGGCGGCAAGGATCGCGGCCCATTCGGGCCAGGTAAACAATCCACGCTCGTGCAGCGCCACCGCCATCGCAAAGGCCTGCGCTTCCCATGGCGCGTTGAACACCGGGCCGTCGGGGCCGCGCGGCAGACCGGGAATGCCGGCGGCGATCGCCCGCTCAGCACTCATGCCGGGTCAAGATAGGGCTCAAAGGCTTCGATCGAAACCGTGACGTTGTGGTCGGCGGCCGCACCCCACAATTCCGGCGCCATGAACGCGACTGTATAGAGCCATTGCGGATTATCGCCGATGCCGAGTGCGGCCGCATCCGGGAACACATGACAGCCGCGGATGGCTTCGACAATGCCGGTCCTGGCGCGGGCATAGCGCGGCAATCGCGTATGGGTCGCGGGATTGATGTTCCGGGTTCGGACCCGGTCGCCTTTTTTGAAGCGCGCGGGCTGGTTGGTCGGGCGGGCGAATTCACCGCGCAGCAATATCTTCCCGACCTCAGCGGCGGTCAATTTGCGCGGCAACGGGGCGCCGTCGCGCAACGAATGTCCGGCGGCGATCTCGTCGGCGCCGATCAGACCACGTCCGAGGAGCCGGTTCTCGAGACCGAGAAACCAGCGCCGGTAGTAGGACGAACCAAGATAGTCGAGCGGCGGCAGCGCTTCGAGCGACGCGCGCCCGGCATCGATCGTCCACAGTCCGGTAAACCCCATCGCCCGCTGCATCGCCAGCACGCGCCCTTCCCAGCGCGCGTGGAACGGCGGCTCGTCGGGCTCGGCTTCGACCCGGCCAAAGCCGTGCATGCCGCCCATATCGTGCAGCGAATTGGTCATTCCACCGCAACCTGCTGCTGCGGCAGCTTGGCGAGCCCGGTGCCGATCATGCTGTCTCGGGTGACGAGTTCGGCAAGGCGTTCTTCGTTCCATCCCCCGGTACCGCCGGGCCGCATCGGCACGACGAGAAACCGCGTCTCGGCGGTCGAGTCCCAGACCCGGATCGCGATGTCGGGTGGCAGGCGCACGCCAAAATCGGCCAGCACACCCTTTGGATCGATGACCGCGCGCGAGCGGTAGGGGGCGGATTTGTACCAGACCGGCGGCAGCCCCAGCACCTCCCACGGATAGCAGGAGCACAGGGTGCAAACGACGAGGTTGTGCGTCTCGGGCGTATTCTCGACCGCGATCAGATGGCTGCCGACGCGGCTCACCAAGCCGAGCGAATTCGCCGCCTCGGTCGCGTCGGCCATCAGGCGCCGTTTGAACTCGGGGTCGGTCCAGGCGCGGGCGACGATCCGCGCACCGTTCTTTGGGCCGATCCGGGTCTCGAACGCCTCGACGATCTCGTCCAGCGCCGCCGGATCGACATAGCCTTTTTCGGTCAGGATGGTTTCGAGCGCCTTCACCCGCGCATCCATCTCGGACAATTCCGAGCCGTGCTGATGATCATGCGAATGGGTATGGTCGTCGGGCATTTGCCGCTCCTCGAGCGTCGCGATCTCGTGGCAGGCCTCCGGATCTCGGCTTAATCGGGGTTCCCCTCGAGGTCGGCGAAGCTTAGCAAATTATTTTAGCTCGTCCGGGTGTCACATGTGAGAAAGTTCACAGCATATTCTCGGGCTGTCGATGATAACGATTGCGACGTGCGGTATAGTCCGCGCACCAGTACAAAGAGCACACGATGATAGAACTGCCCGACAACCTTCTGAACCAAGTCGCACCACGGGTCACCGGTCGAAAGGGCGAGAGCCAGGCGAGGATCATTCGCGAGGTAAGTGGCCCGTTTGCCGCGACGCTGGCCCAATTCGCAATCGACAATGTGCTGCGCGTCGCGCATTTCCTGGCGCAAACTTGCCACGAATCTGACGGTTTTTGCACCACGGTGGAATATGCGAGCGGACAGGAATATGAGGGCCGCCGCGACCTCGGCAATACCCAGCCCGGGGATGGCGTGAGATACAAGGGGCGCGGGCTGATCCAGCTCACCGGCCGGACCAATTATCAGAATTATGGAGATTTGCTGCAGCTCAACCTGGTGGGTGACCCCGACCTCGCCAGTGAGCCCGCGACTTCGCTCAAGATCGCCTGCGAATATTGGCAACAGCACAAGCTCAACGGCTTTGCCGACCGGGACGACATCGAGACGATCACCCGTCGCATCAACGGCGGCCTCAACGGTCTCGAAAGTCGTCGCACTTATCTCGCCAAGGCGAAGACGGCGCTTTCCTCTTCGGGGACGGCGGCGGCTGCCGCAGAGCGGCCGACCGTCCGGCTTGGTAATGATGGCGAGCAGGTGGCGGCACTGCAGTCGATGCTCGCGGCCAAGGGGTTTGCGGTGCCGACCGACGGGCATTTTGACGTGGCGACCAGGACGGCAGTGACCCAGTTCCAGGAAAGCCGCGGGCTGCAAGCCGACGGGATCGTCGGACCACGCACCTGGCAAGCGTTGCGACACGCCACCTGATCCTGGCCGTGAGGCAAGGCGGTCAGGCGATCCTCTCTGGCAGCGTTGCCATTCTCGCTATCTGCTGCTGTTGCGGCCGCGCGGCGAGTGCCGCCCCGTGCGATCCGCCTGCACCGATCAGGTTTGGCGCCGGGGCGACCTCGACCGAGATCATGGGGGGCATTGCCCGGGGCGAACTCGTCTGCTTTACCTTCAAGGCCGAGCGCGGGCAGCATGCGTCTGTCAGCCAGGCTGACCCCGGTGACACCAACATCGTGATGCAGCTCTATCGTCCGCGATGGATGATAGCCCATACGAGCGATGGGATAGAGGTGCGCGGCCTCCCATTGCCGGGAGCAAAAGAAGGGGACGACGCCAAAGGTTGGGTCGGGACGCTGCCGGCAAGCGGCCGTTACCTGTTGATCCTCGGGGCAAGTTGGGGCGGCGGGCCCTACCACGTTCGAATCAAGCTTGAGTAGGCCCGGGCGGAAGAAGTAAAGCGGGACGGAAGACAGGCGCGTTGCGGGGGCGGATCGTTCCCACGCCGGACTGCGGGTCGGCCGACGGCACGCCGATCAGCCGCCCATCCTCACCGCGGCCGGGGATTGCGGCGCGCTGAATTTCGAAACCAGCCACCCGGCTGGCTTTGCAACTGCACCTGTTGCCGGTGTCCGGCAATCCACGCTTCGGCATCGGCTTCGGTGGCAAAACTTTTTACTGTGGTCGGGTGACTGTCAGGGATCGTGACTTCGACCCCGAATGAGCCGTCGTCCAACGTGATCACCCGATAGGTCGCGGCAGCGTGAGGATGTGTCCTTAGCATTGTCGGTTGAACTCGATTATACCGCAATCCAACGGGGCGCGAGCCCTCGCCTGGGCTACGGCAGCAGGTTGGGCGGGAATTGGTTTTCAGCGCCGCAGGCCGAGCAGGTCGCGACATCGACGTTTACGCGCTGGCGCGGCCCCATGCTGGACGCGATCACCGCACCGCAATTGCCGCACAGGTAATCGGTGTCACCGCTGCCGAGAAACAGCGGTCTAACGGTTTCGGGCGAACGATGCTCAGCCGCATTTGGCGGCGGCCGGGTCACTTTCAGGGAGACAGTCGGCACAGGGTGCGGCTCCTTCCACAAATGCGCAAATCCGTCGGGATCGGCTGAGCCGGTCTTCCCAGAGGGGTCGCTGGCGACCCCAAATGCATCGCACTGGCGCGTTGTCTTGCCGCCGCTCCCCCTCCCCTGTCGATCGCAGGCGTCATGGATCGACATCGACCGGCGGCATACCACTGTCGACGCGCTGTGCCAGACGCTCGTATTCGAGGGCGGTGGCCTGCAGTCGCCCTTTGATCGCCGGTGTCGTCGTCTCCTCGGCCAAACGGCGGACCCGAGCCGCCAGCTTCAGGTAATAGGCTGCCGGTAACGCCGGCGGGGGTGACGACGGACGGTCTGCCACTTCGCGATCAGCAGCCTTCGCGTTCACACCGCTTGCGCCGCATCCTGCGCTGGCGCCGGATGGATTCGGCTGTCTCGCGCGCCGGACGTCCCGAGGGTTTCTCATCGGCCCGCAGCTGCTTCATTTCGCGCAACCTGCCCTCACGCTGCATTTTCCTTCAGCGCGCGCCGCGCCGCATTGATGTCGCTTTTGCGAACGAAAACCTGCATTCTCGGCCGCTTCTTTCTCTTTGGCTCTCGCGTGAAGCGAAGGCCGGGAGTCACACCAGTCGAACTCCCGCGCCGCCAGGTCAAGCTTGATGCAGATTGACCGCGGAAGTCTTCCCCTGATTGCCGCGTTCGAGTTCGAAGCTCAGCCGCTGGCCCTCATGCAGATTGCCCATGCCGGAGCGTTCGACCGCCGAAATATGCACGAATACATCCTTCGACCCGTCCTCAGGCTGAATAAAGCCGTAGCCCTTTTGAGTATTGAACCACTTCACGGTCCCGATCGTCATCGCCGTCACTCGCCTTGACAAAGAGGTTGCCGCCGCTCGCGGTGAGCGACGAGTCAAACGACGACACTGAACGGGAAGCCGGTCCGGCGCTCAAGCGCTTGGAGGAGCAGGCCGAACGATGAAGAAGTCGACGTCGTCAATGTGGGCGCGCCCCGCTCTTCTTACAAGCGCTAGTATCGAGCGGGCTCGTAGGATCGCCGCAAGGCCGGTTGACCCGCGCCCGACCACCCGACCGAGTCTTGCCGGCTTGCGCGATATCGCGGGCGCGGGTCGGCAGCCGCCGCGACCAGGTTGCAACCGCTCAGGAAGCTGTTGGCGATCCAGGCGCCGCGCCGATGCGCCAACCAGGAATTAATTTTCCCTTCGGCAATCTACCCCGTCATTCCCGCGTAAGTGAGAAGCCGGGGCGACCGGGATCAGCGCCCGCCCTGGAACCCGCGCTCGTGGCCGCGACGGCAACGCGTTGCCCCCGCTTGCGCATCATCTTCGACCCCGGCTAGTGCGCGTGGACCTCGCGGAGCATCCGCCACACCCGCTCGGGGGTGGCGGGCATGTCGATGTGCCGGATGCCGTACTCGGCGAGCGCATCGACCAGCGCATTCATGACCGATGGCAGCGCTCCGGCGCAGCCGGCCTCGCCGCAGCCCTTGGCACCGAGCGGGTTGGTCTTGGCGGGCACCGGATGGCTGGCGCTCGAAAACATCGGCGCATCCGCTGCCCGCGGCATCGCGTAATCCATATAGGAGCCGGTCAGCAATTGCCCGTGCTCGTCGTAAACCGTGCCTTCGAGCAAGGCCTGCCCGATTCCCTGGACGATGCCGCCATGCGCCTGGCCGGTCACCAATAATGGGTTGATGACAACGCCGAAATCGTTGACGAACGAATACTTGACCACCTCGACCACGCCGGTCTCGGGGTCGACCTCGACCTCGGCGATATGGCAACCATTGGGAAAGGCCGAGGGCGGACCTTCGCTGATGTTGGCGACGTCCAGGGTCTGCGGCAGTTCCGGCGGCAGTTCGAGTCCGTCGCGAATTTTTGCCGCCAACTCCATCACCCCGATTGAACGGTCGGTACCTGATATGACAAAGCGGCCGGCGCGGAACTCGATATCCGCCGCCGCCGCCTCCAGCACGTGAGCCGCGATCTGCCGGCCGGCCGCGATGCATTTGTCGACCGCCTCGACGATCGCGACACCGCTCGTCATCATCGATTTCGAGCCGCCAGTGCCGCCACCGGCGATCAGCTGGTCGCTGTCGCCCTGCAACAGCTTGATGCGGGCGAAGGGAATGCCGAGACGCGCCGCCAGCACCTGGGCAAAAGGCGACCAATGCCCTTGGCCATAATCCAGGGTGCCGGTGATCAGGGTCACATCGCCATTGGCCTCAAAGCGGATGCCGCCCATTTCGCGGCCGGGCGGTCCGGTCAGTTCGAGATAGTCGCTGATGCCGCGCCCGCGCAGCTTGCCGCGCGCCCGGCTCTCCTCTTTGCGTGCGGCAAAGCCGTCCCAGTCGGCGAGCGCCAACGCCTCGTTGAACAGGTTGGTGAAATCGCCGCTGTCATAGGTGGTGCCGTTCGGCGCCTTATACGGCATCGCCTCTGGCGGAATGTGGTTGCGGCGGCGCAGTTCGGTACGGTCGACGCCCAGCTCCCGGGCGGCGGTGTCGACCAGTCGTTCCATATAGTAGTTTGCCTCGGGCCGGCCGGCGCCGCGATAGGCCCCGACCGGGGTCGTATTGGTAAACACACACTTGGTCGAGACTTCGATCAGCGGCGTCTTGTAGACGCCGAGCGTGTTTCTGACCGCATTGCGGGTCGACGGACCGGGGGCGCCATAGGTGGCGCCAATATTGCCGTATCCCGTAAGCCGGACCGCGAGAAAATGGCCGTCCCGGTCGAGCGCCAGTTCGGCGGTAAAATCGGCGTCGCGGCCATGGGTGTCGGAGACAAAACTGCCCGAGCGGTCGTCGGTCCATTTCACCGGGCGAGCCAGGTCACGCGCCGCCTGCATGATGCAGTAATATTCGGGGTAGGTCGGCTGCTTCATGCCGAACGAGCCGCCGACCCGCTCGGTCAAAATCCGCAGCTGGTCGCGACCGACGCCAAAGATGCCGGCGACATAATTGCGAAAGCCAAAGACACCCTGGCAGCCGACATGCAATGTCCAGTGCTGATGCTCGCGATCGTAATCGGCGATCGCCGAGCGCGGCTCCATCGCATTGACGACGATGCGATTGTTGCGCAGCCGCAGTTTTGTCACATGCGCGGCGCGCTCAAACGCGGCGGCCACCTTGTCGCTGTCGCCAAAGTGGAAATCGAGGCCGACATTGCCGGGCGCGTCATCATACAGGATCGGTGCGTCGGGGGCGGCGGCGAGGGCCGGTTCGGTCACCGCCGGCAGCGGGTCGATGTCGAGCGTGACCTGTTCGGCCGCATCCTTGGCCTCGGCAAGGGTCTCGGCGATGACCGCCGCGACCGCCTCGCCGACATGCCGAACCTTATCCCCCGGCAGCGCATAATGCGTCGGCGTCCGCATTGGTTTGCCGTCACGGCCGTTCATAACCTGACGCGCCGGCAGCGGGCCGATCCCGGCTTTCGCCAGGTCCTCGGCGGTGTAGACCGCGAGCACGCCCGGCATCGCGCGCGCCGCTGCGGTATCGATGCCGCGAACGATGCCGTGCGCCAGATGGCTGCGCACCATGACCGCGTAAGCCTGGCCGGGGAGGCTGATATCGTCGGAATAATGGCCTTCGCCGCGCAGCAGCACCGGGTCTTCAGAGCGGGGCACCGGCTGGCCGATCGCAAATTTCTCCTCCGGCCCCAGCAGCGCCGGATCGATATAATCGTCCATGATCAACCTCTTTTGCGCATGCGTTATCGGTTTTGTGCAGGATACAGCCGGCCGGCAGGATATAGCTAACCGGTCTTTTCCAGGACGAAAATCTCGATGCCCGAAGTCACGTCGCAGACATACCGTGATCTTGCCGCGGAACTCGGTGCCTTGCTCGAGGGCGAAACCGACCCGGTCAGCAATGCCGCCAACATGGCGGCATTGCTCTGGCATGGCCTGCCCGACCTCAACTGGGTCGGGTTCTATTTCCGCCAGGGCGCCGAACTGGTGCTGGGCCCGTTTCAGGGCAAACCCGCCTGCGTGCGCATCGCCATCGGACAGGGCGTGTGCGGCACTGCCGCGGCGCGCGGCACCCCGGTTGTGGTGCCGGACGTACACCAGTTTCCCGGCCACATCGCCTGCGATCCGCAATCGCGTTCCGAACTGGTGGTGCCGCTGATCGAAGGCGGCGCGGTCTTGGGCGTGCTCGATCTCGACAGCCCGCTCACGGCGCGGTTCGACGACGCCGATCGTGCCGGCTGCGAGCAATTAATCGAGGTGTTCCTCGCCCGGTGCCGCCATGCGGCGCCGAGCGAAGCCGCGGGCGAGGCTGGCGGCATCGATCCCGAATCCGGATGCCGGCTGCCGTTGCCGCGACGCGCCGATCTCGATGCCGAGGGTCAGCGGATCTACGACCGCCTTGCCGATCCCGATGGCGGCACCTTGCGCGGGCTCAAAGGGCCGGGCGGCATCCAATTGCACAGCCCGGAACTGGCGCGGCACTCGCGCCCGGTCAATCATTACCTCCGCTACGCGTCGGGGCTCGGCGGGCGCGTGCGCGAATTGGCTATTTTGGCCACCGCGCGCGAGCATGATAGCCAGTTCGAATGGGCTGCCCACGAACCCGCCGCCCTCGCCGAGGGCATCTCGCTCGACATCATCGAAGCGATCCGCTGGCGCCGCCCGACCACCGGCCTCGCCAAAGCCGACGCGATCGTCATCGACCTCGCCCGCGAGATGTTCGCCGCCCGCCACGTCTGCGCGCCGACCTATGCTCGCGCCCTGCAGCAGTTCGGCCGCAGCCAACTGATCGATCTCGTCGCGCTGATGGGCAATTACGCCGCAACCGCCGCCTTGTTGACCGCCTTTGCCATGCAACTCGACAAACGCCAGCCGCCGCCGCTGCCGTCGCTGTTGTTCTTCCGCCGATGAGTTCGTAGATCACCGGCAATGCGGCTGATATTGGCAAGCCCGTATCGGCGACGGTAGAATAGACGAACAGTCACAGATCAACCAGGCGAGGAACAAGGATGGCCAAGCGACCGATGTATCTCCAGCACGTCAACCTGTACGTGCGCGACGCCGAACGCTCAAAGCAGTGGTACGAGGACCTGCTTGGGCTGCATACCTATGAGTACCGGCCGGGATGGGCGGCCTTTATGTCGGCCGACACCGAACAGTCGCATGAGGTGGCGCTGATGCAATTGGGACCGGAGGCGCCGCTGCAGCAAAAGGGCCAGGTCGGCCTCAACCACTTGGCGTGGCGGCTCGAATCGCTCGACGATCTGAAGGAGTTTTACCACCGCTGCAAGGAAAAGGGGCAGCCGATCGACCGCATTGCCGATCACGGCATCTCGCTCGGGATTTATCTGCGCGACCCCGACGGCAACGGCGTCGAAGTATTCTATGAAATGCCGCGCGCCGAATGGCCGGTCGACTATCACATCTTCACCCGCGAAAAGACCGGCAATGGCCGCTTCCCCGGCCCATGGGACAAGGACGAGGCGTTCATGCGGCCCCAGGCCCTGGCCCCGCAGCCGGTGGCGGCGCAATAGGCGCGGACACCCCGGAATCGGCTGTTGTTATTGGCGTTCCCGCGAAAGCGGGAACCCCGGGAGCCACCAATCGGTGCCGGAGACTAAACCCTGGACCCCGTGCTCCCGCGGGGGTGATAAAGCCTGGGCGGGGGGAAGATGAACGGCGAGGCAGGCGGATTGGCACGGCTGCTCCTGCGGCAAGAGATCGAGGAGTTCCTCTATCGCGAGGCGGAACTGCTCGATGAGCGGCGCTACGAAGACTGGCTGGCATTGATCGCCGACGACATCCGCTACTGGATGCCGATGCGGCGCAACGTCAAGGTCGGCGAGCAGGAGCGCGAGTTCACCCGCGCCGATCACGACATCAACTGGTTTGACGAAGGCCGCGAGACTTTGGAGCGCCGGGTCAGGCAGATCATGACCGGCATTCATTGGGCTGAAGAGCCGGTCTCGCGCATCACTCACATCGTCTCGAACGTGCAGTTGCTCGAGGCTGCACCTTCGGTCGGCGAGGCCGCCGAGGTTGCGGTCAAATGCCGGTTTCTGATCTATCGCAACCGGGTCGAGACCGAAACCGACATCCTCGTCGGCAAGCGCGAGGACGGCTTGCGCAGAGTGGTCGGCGGTTGGCAGATCGCCCGCCGCAAGATCATCCTCGACCAGAATGTGCTGCTGACCAAGAACCTGACATTCTTCTTCTAAGCTTGGCTTCTTCTGACCCTGGCTTCTTCTGACCCTGGCTTCTTCTGATCCTGGCGGTACCAACCGAGCGAGCAGTTCCGTTTTTTGCTTTCTCGCCATTATCGCGACAGCGGCCCAGGGGTCCGCCACGCGGCTTCGCCCGCTGTTACAGCTTCGGGGCGGGATGCGGGCGCCCGTTTCGCGCGGGATGACGAAAAAGGCGGCAACAAACGTTGGATCCGCACCACCGGGTCCCGGCCACCGGTTCGGATTGCCCGATCACCGGATTGGATCAGCCCACCAGCTTCTTGAGGCGGGCGGCAATTTGATCCGGCGGATCTTCACCGGTGAACGACGCCGTAAACCGACCCTTGGGGTCCATGACATAAATGATCGAGCTGTGATCCATCGAGTAGTCGCCGCCAGCTTCGGGATGCTTGGCGTAATAGACCCGGTACGCTCTCGCCGCCTGGGCGATTGCGGACGGGCTGCCGGTCAGCGCCAGGATCGGCGCGTCAAACGCCGAGACATAGTCCTTCATCACCTTTGAGGTGTCGCGCTCGGGGTCGACTGTAATAAAGACTGGTCGGACATCCTTCTTTTCGGGGCCGAGATCGGACAAGGCGAGTGCTATATTGTTGAGCGCGGTCGGGCACGCGTCCGGGCAATGGGTATAACCGAAATAGACGAGCGACCATTTGCCCTCGAGATCGGTGTTGGTGATGGTATTGCCGTTCTGATCGACGAGCTTGAACGGGCCGCCGATCGCCGCCGCCAGCAAACTTCCGGACGCACCTTGCGAATTGTCGTGCAAGGCGAGGGCGGCAAAGGTGCCGGCGCCAAGGATCACCAGCCCGGCGAGGACTGATGCCGCAACGATGAGACGCGGCCCGGAGCGCTGGGAGGCTCGCCGTGCCGATCCGCCCGATGCATCGCCATCCATGACCGATCCTCCTCCTTAAAGGGCGAAAGTTGAGACCGCGAATTGTACCGGTTGCCTGCTGTGGAGCAGCAGTACTGCTTCGGCGTCGCGTCAATACCGCGCGCCAGCAGCAGCGACCCGGTCACACCAGAATAATTCACGCGGCAGCCGGCGAAGCGAGGCTTTTTACCGCGGCCTGTCCTGAAGAGCGGCGGTTGCGGGCGCCTCGGCCACCGCGAGGCAGGCGCGCGGCAGATTGCTGATCAATACCGGGCGGGCATGCCCGGGTGCCGGATGCAGCGCCTGCGGGGTGAACCACCAGGCGAGTTGCTTGCCGCAGCCATCGCCGGGCGGCGGCGGCGCCTGATCGTGGCATTCGGGCTCCCCAGGTGGGCATAGGAGCCGTATATGGAAGTGATAATCATGACCCCACCAAGGCCGAATTTTACGAAGCCATGCGCGATCCGTTCCGGCCTCGCGGCACAATTCGCGTTTGATCGCCGGATTGACAAACATCCGTGCGACCTCAGGCTCGCGCGCCACAGCGCGGTACATCTTGAGATAGGACGAGTTCCACACCGTCGGGTTGATCTCGAGACCGTTGGCGGCGACGACATTGGTTGAGAACATATCGTCCCGTTCGGCGGCGGTGAGCCGCCGGTTTGGCATCGGCGTCAGCCAGATATCGGCTTCGATCCCGAGCTGGTGCGAGGCATGCCCGGTCAGCATCGGCCCGCCGCGCGGCTGCGCGATGTCGCCGATCAACAGTCCGGGCCAACCAGCCTCGGCCGGCATTTTCGCCGCCAACTGCTCGATAAAGTGCACCAGATACGGGTGGCCCCAGGCGCGGTCGCGCGATGGCCGCATGACCTGCCAGTTTGGGCCATCGGCGGGCAGTTCGACCGCTCCCTGAAGGCAGCCGCGCTCGTAGGTGCCGATGGCTTCAGCCGGCCCCGGCGCCGGTGTCGTTTCGAGGCCAAAGATCCGCTGCGCCGCGTCCGGTGGCAGATGCGCCAATAGCGCCGCGCGGTGCGCCGCATCTTCGGCGACCGTGTCCTGCGCCCGCGCTGCGGTGCCGACGGCGCCGGATATCGTGAGTGCGAGTGCGATTGCGATAGAGATGGTGACCAACCAGCTGCAGCAAGGCCGGACGCCAACCGCGCATGACATGATGAAATCCCCTTGCCCGGATTTGATGGGCATCCGCGCCCCGCTCGCGATTAACAGACGTCGTGCTTGCCTGCCAATCAAGTCTGCGGCTGAAGACCAGACGGGCCAGATGTGGATGACCGGCCTCAAAGGATTTTTTGCCCCAAAGGTTTTTTTAAAGCTGACGGGGCGACTGACCCTCCGGCGTCCGACCGCACGACGCCAGTTCCCAATTCCCCAGTCCCCAATTCCAAAGTACCGGCGCCGATGGATCGGATCGTCGTGT
>DATJLK010000176.1:0-15261 GCA_035509615.1 Allostellaceae bacterium
CCGATGTGCAGTGAGCGAGGTTGATGCATTTGGCGCGGCCTTCGTAATCGACCGAGGCGATCGCGCTGTCGGAGGGCCACCAATGCCAGCCGAGCTTGTTGAGCCCGCGCGCCAAGGTCGCCCCCGACTTGCCGAGCGGCAATGGCGGCATCATCGGTTCATGCGGCGGATAGGCCGGATCGCCGGCCAGGCCGGACACGCCCATCATCCGATCGTTCTCGGCGTAGAACGGCTCCAGGGTCGCGTAATCGATCGGCCAGTCATCGGCGACGCCGTCAAGCGTCCGCACGCGAAAATCCGATGGATGGAAACGCGGGAAGTGACCCGCATACAGCACCGTACCGCCACCGACGCCATTGAAATTGGCGATCTTGATCGGCGACTCGGCATCGTTGACCGGATAGTCGGTGTCGCGGGCGCGCCGGTTTGGGCTGATGTGAAACTCGTTGAGCTGACGCGCCTCCCAATCGCGACCGGTGCTCGGATATTCCGACGGCTTCATCCAGTCGCCCTGCTCGAGACAGAGAATGTGCATCTTGGTCTCGGCCAAGCTCCAGGCCGCGGCGGCCCCTGCGGCCCCGGCGCCGATGATCAGGACATCCACGGGATCGTTCATGCCGGTCTCTCCTGTCGCTGGCGCAGCATGCCTCGATCGGCTCCCGATATGCAATGCGGCGCCCGCTCGATGTCGTCGGGGCGGCGGCCTGGCCGATCACCTTCGGTCGGTTCACGCCGCGCTCCCGGCTCTGCTCGATTGAAAATGAACCCAAGCCCGCCGGCCGGTCCGGTCGCGCGCGGCCGGTGCGCCAACCGGGAAACGGGGTCATCGACTGCCGCGTAACCAGCCGGTTTCAAGGGATCCGCTTCAGCTTGCCGTCCTCGAGTGCGACGATGCGGTCGAGGCGATGTGCCAATACGAGATTATGGGTGGCGATCAGTGCGGCGAGGCCGGTGCGACGGACCAGGCCGATTAGCGTATCCATGACCCCCTCGCCGGTGGCGTGATCGAGATTTCCAGTCGGCTCGTCGCCAAGCAGCACCTTGGGGTCGTTAGCCAGTGCGCGAACGATCGCGACCCGTTGCTGTTCGCCGCCGGAGAGCCGCGCCGGCCGATGCCCGGCGCGCGCCGACAGCCCCACTCCCGCCAGCAGCGCGACCGCCTTCTCGCGCGCGCGAGCGCGGCCGGTGCCGGCGATCATCTGCGGCAGCATGACATTTTCAAGCGCCGAAAACTCGGGCAGCAGGTGATGGAACTGATAGACGAACCCTAATTCGGAACGCCGCAGCACGGTCCGCCGCTCGTCCGACAGGTCGCCGCAATCGGCGCCGCCGATCAGAACCTGCCCGCCATCCGGCCGTTCGAGCAGCCCGGCGATATGCAGCAGGGTAGACTTGCCGGCCCCGGACGGGCCGACCAGCGCCACGATCTCGCCAGGGTTGAGCGCCAGATCGACCCCGTCGAGGACGACGATTTCGGCGCCGCCATTTCTGAAGACGCGGCCGACCCCGCGCAGTTCCAGCGCTGGCACGGTGGTTTCGCGGCCGGCTTCCGGTATTACCCGATCCCCCTTGGGAGAGAGCGTAAGGGTCAGGGGGCGACCGCTCGGACGAGCCGGAGTGCTGCCCTCCCCACCCTGCCCTGTCTCCCCGCTGAGGGGCGAGGGTTCTCGACCCAGCCGGGCTTTATGAAAACGCACGGTCACTCATAACGCAGCGCTTCGACCGGATCGAGCCGTGCGGCCCGCCATGACGGATAGAGGGTGGCGAGAAACGACAGCGCCAACGCCATCACCACCACCGTGCCGACCTCGTCCCAGTCGATGCGCGCCGGTATCCGGGTGAAGAAATAAATCTCGGCCGAGAACAGATTGACACCGACGATGTTCTGGACGAACTCGCGGATCGCCTCGATGTTATCGGTAAACACGATGCCGAGCGCCAGCCCGGCCAAAGTGCCGACGACGCCGATGCTGGCGCCGGACAGCATAAAGATGCGCAGAACCATGCCGCGCGAGGCGCCCATCGTACGCAGGATGGCGATGTCGCGGCCTTTGTCCTTCACCATCATGATCATGCTGGAAATGATATTGAATGCAGCGACGACGATGATCAGGGTCAGGATCAGAAACATCACATTGCGCTCGATCTCGACCGCGTTGAACAGGCTCGAATTGGCCTGCTGCCAGTCGGCAATGCGCACCCGGCCGCCAAAAGCGGCGGCGATCGCGCTGGTCTGCTGATAGACCTGATCAGGATCTTTGACAAAGACCTGCAGATAGGTTGCGGCATCGGGGACGCGAAGGAAGATCTGAGCGGCCGGCAACGGGACATAGATATAGCTGTTATCGTATTCGTACATGCCGACATCGAACAATGCCGCGATATGATAAGTCTTGAGCCGCGGCATCGTGCCGAAAACGGTGGCGGTGCCTTGCGGCGAGATCAACGTGACATGGCCGCCGACGCCGACACCCAGGCGCATCGCCAGACGGTAGCCGATGGCGATCCCGTCATCGGCGAAATCGGCGAGCGAGCCACTGATGACATGTCCGGAAATGAGGCGCTGTGCGACCAAGTCCTGCGGCTCGATGCCGCGGACGAGCGCGCCGGCCGCACCCTGGTCGGTCGTCGCCATCACCTGGCCTTCGACGATCGGTATCGCGGCGATCACCCCGGGGATATGTTCGACCGTTTTTGCCGCGGCTTGGTAATCTTTGAATGGTCCCGCTGCGGCGTAGACGCCGAGATCGCCATTGAGCCCGAGAATGCGGCCCAAGAGATCGGCGCGAAAGCCGTTCATGACCGACATGACAATGATCAAGGTGGCGACGCCGAGTGCTATCCCCAGCAGCGAAAAGATCGCGATGACCGAGACAAACCCCTCCTGGCGCCGCGCCCGCAGATAGCGGAACGCGACCATCCGCTCGAACGCGTCAAACATCATCCTTCGCCGATGAGTGTCTCGGTGTGTAAAAGTACTGTGCGCCCCACCGCTGTGGCCGGGTTTGGCCCGGCCATCCACGCCGCGCTTTATCACGTGAGGCGGGCGTAAAGGTCATCCCAATTCAGATTGTTGTTGAGGAAGAGACGAACCTTCCAACCGCGGCTCCAATGCTTGAGGTTGCTTTCGCGCTGCTTCGCTGCCAAAAGCGTCGCATGTCGCTCAGCGTAAACAAGCCGTTTCAAGCCGTAGCGCTTCGAGAAGCCTTCGGCAACCCCCTTCCGGTGCTCCCAAGCACGGCGTGCAACATCAGTTGTCACACCAAGCCCCGCAGCTCATTTCAAGTCCGAAAGACGTCGATTGTTGTAAGCGCGCCGTGGATGGCCGGGCCAAGCCCGGCCAAGAGAATTCGGCCGCGTGCTCTCGAATTATCGACGTCACCAGGCAACAATGAACCCTCGGCCGTTGCATACCGCACACACCGGTCGGTGTAGGCTGGACGGATCGAAAGATGGATTGGCACCCCGTTCATCGATCGCGTGGTATCCTTCCCCGCACCTAGGGCACATTAGCCAGTGCCCGACAGCCAGTGCCCGACAGCCAGTGCCCGACGGGCGCCCATGTAATCCCTTTTCCATTGTCGAAATGAACAGCGTGCTGGCATTCCGTCGTTCCCGAGCAATGCTGGCATTCAACACCACGCGGTCATTAACTCATTGAGTTCGCATCTTATCGCTGGTTGGCTTCGCTACAGTGCTCCAACCATCTGCAAATTCACCCGTCAATCACCAGTCAAACGGGCGAGCGCGGCTGCGATCGAGATATCGCTGCGTTCGCCCGAACGACGGTTCTTGATCTCGACGGTGCCGGCGGCAAGACCGCGCGGGCCGATCACGACCTGCCACGGCAGCCCGATCAGATCCATCGTCGCGAATTTGGCGCCGGGCGACTCGTCGCGGTCGTCATAAAGGACCGATACCCCGGCATTGCGCAATGTCGCATAAAGATCGTCGGCGGCGGCCCGGCAGCGCATGTCGGCGGCACGCAGATTGACCAACCCGACGCGGAACGGGGCAACACTTTCGGGCCAGATGATGCCGGCCGCATCGTGATTGGCCTCGATCAGCGCCCCGACCAGCCGCGACACGCCGATGCCATAAGAGCCCATCTCCAGCGCCGTCGGTTCGCCATCCGGCCCGGCGACAACCGCGCCCATCGGCCGCGAATATTTGTCGCCAAAATAAAAAACTTGGCCAACCTCGATACCGCGCCGGCTGATGATGCTGTCACCAAATTTCGCCGCTACTTCGGCATCATGAACGTCGTCGGTTGCGGCATAGAGAGTAGTGAAACGGTCGACGACTGACTGCAGGTGCTGTCGGTCGTGATGATCTATTGGTGAGTCGGTCCATGTCATTGCCAAAAAATCGGAATGAACGTGAACGCCGCTCTCACCGGTATCGGCGAGGATGATGAACTCGTGGCTGAGATCGCCGCCGATCGGCCCGGTTTCCGCCCGCATCGGGATCGCTTTCAACCCCATGCGGTCGAAGGTGCGCAGATAGGCGACGAACATCTTGTTATAGGAATGGCGCGCGGCGGCGGGGTCGAGGTCAAAGCTATAGGCGTCCTTCATCAGAAACTCGCGTCCACGCATGACGCCAAAGCGCGGCCGCACCTCGTCGCGAAATTTCCACTGGATGTGGTAGAGCAGCTTTGGCAGATCGCGATAGCTCTTGATCGAGGCGCGGACGATCTCGGTGATCTGCTCTTCGTTGGTCGGCCCGTACAGCATCTCGCGGTCGTGGCGATCGCGGATGCGCAGCATTTCCTTACCGTAATCGTCATAGCGGCCGCTCTCGCGCCATAGCTCGGCGGGCTGGATTGTCGGCATCAGGATTTCCTGGGCGCCGATCCGGTCCTGTTCTTCGCGGACGATGCGCTCGACATTTCGCAAGACACGCCGACCGAGCGGCAGCCAGGAATAGATCCCGGCACTCGACTGCCGGATCATGCCGGCGCGCAGCATCAACCGGTGCGAGACGATCTGCGCCTCGCTCGGGTTCTCGCGCAAGACCGGCAGGAAATACTCGGAAAGACGCATCTCACCTCGCGTTCAGCGGTCTCGCACTCTAAGGAACCCGGTCGGGTGTGTCCACCGCGCGGCCGATGGTCGCGCATCCGTCGAACGGGTTCGACAGAAACTTGGCAGCGGTTTCGAATTGCCGAAGATTCTTTAAGATTTGCAGTGACGATCGGTCGCAGGGATGACTATAATCGTTCGTCCGACGCGCGCACCAATGCGCGACGGCCTGGGTTTAGGGAGGAGTAGGCGTCGCATCGCTGCGGCGGGCGACGTGGGGTAGGCGGTCCGATAAACCGGGAGGCAGGGGCTCAACCCTGCCTCTTCCATATCCGAAAACACTCCCGACAAGCCGAGTATGCTGATATCTGAGGCGCTCGCGGGATCGAGGCATCGGACCGAACCGCATCGGAGAGCGCAGATGGCCGTAAGTCGTGGTTTGCATTTTTTTCAGAACCCGGGCCCGACAAATATCCCGGACCGGGTGCTGCGAGCGATGGATCGGGGCACGATCGATTTCACCGGCGCCCAGTTCAAGGCGATCGCCGAGGAATGTTTCGCCGGTCTGAAGCGCATCTTTAAGACCGAGCAGACAATCCTCGGCTATGCCGCCTCCGGACACGGCGCGTGGGAAGCGGCCCTCGTCAACTTGTTCTCCCCCGGCGACAAGGTGCTGGTCGTCGAGACCGGCTATTTTTCGCTGAATTGGGGGATGCGCTGCGAGTCGTTTGGGCTCGAGGTCGAGACCCTGACCAATGATTGGCGCAGCGCCGCCGACCCGGCAGCACTCGAAACCCGGCTGCGCCAGGACCGCGAGCACGCGATCAAGGGGGTGCTCGTCGTCCACAACGAGACCTCGACCGGCGTCGTACATGACATCGCGGCGCTGCGCCGTGCGATCGATGCAGCCGGGCATCCGGCGCTGTTTCTCGTTGACGTGATCTCGTCGCTGGCGTCGATGGATTTTCGCATGGACGAGTGGGGTGTCGACGTCGTCGTTGCCGGGTCGCAAAAAGGGCTGATGCTGCCAACCGGCATGGCCTTTACCGGGGTCAGCGCCAAGGCATTGGCGGCGGCGGCGCAAGCCAAGCTGCCTCGGGTCTACTGGGATTGGCGACGGCTCGTCGAAGGCAACAGTCAGGCGGTATGGAACGGCACGATCCCGGTGCATTTCTTCTATGGCCTGCAGGAAGCGCTGCGCATGCTGGAGGAGGAAGGGCTCGACAATGTGTTTGCCCGCCATCACCGGCTCGCCGAGGCGACACGACGCGCGGTCCGGGTGTGGCGCCAGAATGACGGGCCCGAAACCTTTGCCGTCGATCCGCGGGCGCAATCGGACTCGGTGACGGCGGTGCTGACGCCGGAGGGCTATGACGCCAACCAGGTGCGCGCGGTCGCTCTCGACCGGTTCAACGTCTCGCTCGGCGGCGGCCTCGGCCCGCTGCAGGGCCGCGTCTTCCGTATCGGCCATATGGGCGATCTGAACGAGCCGATGGTCCTCGGCGCGCTCGCCGCAGTCGAGATGGCGCTGGAATTGACCGGCGTGCCGCATGGCAAGGGCGGCGTCGCCGCAGCGATGGACTACCTCGTCAACGAGGCGTAGAGAAGATCTGAACAAGTTTAACACTTCCCTCTCCGCCCCTGGCGCGGAGAGGGAATTTGCAAAGCTCCCTTGCTCCCTTGGTGGAGAGCGTCCGAGCGAGCGCTCAGCGCGTCGCACTCACCGCTTTCGCTACCGCGACGAGGGTCGCGTCGGTCCCGTAACCGCCGACGATCGACATGCCGATCGGCAGCCCGTCCACGGTAGCGCCGGGGATGCTTACCTGCGGAACGCCGGTCAGACCGCCATGCGCGGCCAGGCACAGGATGCGGTCGCGCTGAACGCTGGCCGCCGATAACGGCTCGCCGGTTTTTGGCGCCGGGAACGGCGTTGTCGGCAGACACAAGATCGTGCCCGGCGGCAGCAGATGGCGCATGCGCCCGCGCGCCTCGCGGCGCACCAGTTCGGCCCAATGCCGCTCGCTCTCGCTGATCTGTGAGCCGGTATAGATATTGCGCGCAACATTGTAGGCAAGCCGCGGATTGCAGCGCTCGATCCAGTCTCTGAAGGTCAGCCACGCCTCGGCGGGTTGGATCGTGCGCTGCGCTCGCGCCCATTGCACGATGCCGCCCGGCGCCATGATGTCCTCGCCGACCTCGCCGATCAGCGTCTTCAGCTTTTCGAGCATCGGCTGCAGCGCCTCGGCCGCTTCGGGATCGGCGAACGCAAAGGCGTCGACCGCGACGATCAGACGTTCAGGCAATGTCGTCGCGATCGCCTCGCCGAGCATCACAGTCGAGACCCGGGCAAAGGTTTGGGCATCGCGGGCGAACCAGCCGGTCGTGTCCGAACTCGGCGCCTGCGGCAGCATGCCCCGGACATCGATCCGGCCATGCGTCGGCCGGATGCCGTAAAGCCCGCAAAAGCTCGCCGGGACCCGCACCGAGCCGCCGGTGTCGGTGCCGAGCGCGGTATCGCAGACCCCGGCGGCAACCGCCGCCGCCGAGCCCGAGGACGAGCCGCCCGGCACCCGGCCGGGGGCGCGGACATTGACCGGCGTGCCGTAAAACGCGTTCTCCCCGACGATGCCGAGCGAGACCTCGTCGGTGATGGTCTTGCCGATCAAGCTCGCGCCGGCGTCGAGCAGCCGCTCGACCGCCCAGGAGTGCCGCGTCGGGACCGGGTTGTCGTTCGCCCAGTCGGGGTTGCCGCCGCCGGTCGGATGGCCTGCGACGTCGAACAGATCCTTGGCGGCAAAGGTCAGACCGGATAACGGGCCATCCGGTCGGCCGGCGATATGGACGGGTGGGCCGGGGACAAAAGCGTTGATCTCGTCAGGCATAACGAAACTCCCGGTCAAAAGCAGGGCATCGGGCTCTCTCGCCGTGTGTTAGCCTCGTCCGCATGCTGGTGCAAATCTATGAGGTCCAGACCCCCGAGGAGGCGATGGCTTTGTCCGCGCTCGGGGTCGATCACATCGGGGTCCTCGTCGGCGAAGGCGCCTTCCCGCGCGAGTTGCCGGCCGAACAGGTGCTGGCAATCTTTGCCGCCACACCGGCGCGCAGCCGGCGGGTCGCGTTGTCACTCTCCCCGGATTTGACGGAGGTGCTGCGGGTAATCCGCGAGACCCGGCCTGATATCATCCAGGTTCAGGCGTCGATCGAAGACCTTCCGCCGGCCTCATTGCGCGAGGTCAAAGCGCGATATCCGCAGGTCGCAATTATGCGAGCGATCCCGATCGTCGATGCGGGCTGCGTCGAGGTCGCCCGGTCACATCTCGGGGTCGCCGATTTTCTGCTGCTCGACAGCTATGACCCGCAGAGCCGCCAGTTCGGGGCGCTCGGCCGCGCGCATGACTGGGCCCTCAGCCGGCGAGTCGTCGACGAGGTCCGGATCCCGGCGATTCTCGCGGGCGGGCTCGGCCCCGACAATGTGGCTCAGGCGATCGCCGTAGCAGGCCCGGCCGGCGTCGATTCAAAGACCAGAACCGACCGGGCCGACGGGCGGGCCAAGGATCTCGACAAAGTGCGGGAGTTTGTCCGCGCGGCGACGCGGATGGCCCCAGGCGCCGCCGCGGCTGGCTGACGCAGTGATCAAGAACGCACGACGCCGCGAAGCAGTCGCACCAGCCGCGGCGCCAGCGCCGACAGGCTGTATTGCGAATGAACCAGCGCGCGACCGGCCGCTCCGAGTTGTTCGGCAACGGCGCGGTCATCCAAAATCTGCGAAATCGCCTCGACCCATTCGGCTTGTGTCGTCGCCGCGAACCCGCACTCGGCCTGCGCCAGCACATCGTTGTTCATGCCGACCGGCGACACCACGCAAGGCCGTCCGGCCGCCATGTATTGCAGCATCTTATAGCTGCATTTCCCGCGCTCCCAGGGGCCGTCGTCGAGCGGCATCAGACCGATGGTCAGGGTGGCGAAAAATTCCTGTTCCGCCGCAACCGACCAGGGCACAAAGCGGACCGGCAAACCGTCGAGCCGCGGCGGCTGCTCGCTGCACACGGCAATCACGACATGCGGAAACCGCCGGGCGACCATGGTAAGCGCCGGTGCGAGGCGCTCCAGATACCGCAGATTGCCAAACGAGCCGATCCAGCCGACACATGGTCGCTCGGGCAGCGCAGTGAGGTTGTAAAAGCTCGTATCGACTGCTGTCGGCAGGACCTCCACATTGCGATTCCAGCGACGCCACGCCTCAGCCAGCCAATTGTTGCCGACAATCACCAAATCAGCTCGATTTGCCAGTCGTTTGGCGGCCCATCCGTTGCGAAAAAGATGGATCGCGTCATCGACATCGATCACTCGCGGCGGGTGGGTCAGCCCCTCCAGCGTGTAAAGCGTCGAGATCATTTCGCGATGCAACAGGGTGACATCGCTGGCCCACCCCGCGGCAAGCTGCGGCAGCCGCTGCGCCAGCGAGCCGAGCAGCCATCCCGGCCGCTTCCATTGCTGCGGCGGCGGGTAGGACCCCAGGCCGGGGCCGAATTCGACGAGTTCGACCTGCTCGCGGGCGAGCGGCGTGATGTACTGGCGCACGCGAAACCGCGCCGACGGCGCCTTGACCCCGCCGGTGAATGCCGCCACCCGCATGGTCGCGCTAGCCATGTCGGCGACCCGACCGCAGTTGCGCAAGCCGTCGGCGGCAACGCCGATTACTACGAACCATAAAGCGCATCATAGCGTGCCGCGATCGCGCCGAGGTCATAGAGTTGGATGGTTCGCTCGCGCGCCCTGTCGCCAAGAGTGCGCCGGGCCTCCGGTCCCAGGGCCACCAGCCGGTCCCATCCGGCGGCTAGCGCCAGCGGGTCTCGGGGCGGCACGAGCACGCCATTCGGACCGAGCACTTCGGCGGCATCACCGCAATCGGTGGCGACGCACGGGACGCCGCAGGATGTCGCTTCGACGAGAACATTAGGGCAGCCCTCGCCAAACGCCGATGACAAGGTCACGACATCAAGCGCCGAATAAACCCCGACCATGTCGTGGCGGTTGCCAAGCAGGCGGATGCGATCGCCCAACCCGCGCTCGGCGATCGCCTCGGCCAGCGATCGGTTGCGCGGCTCGATGCCGGGGCCGGCGAGGACAAAGATCACTTCCGGCCGTGCGGCCGCCAACCGATGAGCGGCCGAGAGAAAATTTTCATGGTCCTTCATCGGGTGATACCGCGCCGGCAGTCCGATCGCGACCCGATCATCGGCGATTCCCCATTCGGCGCGCAGCGACCGCCGGGCTTGCGCGTCAAACCGAAACGCCGTGGTGTCGCAGCCATTCGGGATGTGGACCCAGCGGCGGGTCCGGTAGCCGAGGGCTTCGTGGAAGCGCTGGCCGGCGAGCGAGTTGACGATGACCAGTTCGGGCATTCGCGACGACCAGCTCAACAGACGCCTGATCATGCTCGCATCCAGCGTCTCAGTGCACTGTATGTTCCAGAAAAGGCGACTGGGGGTCCGCGCCAGAAGCCAGGCGGCCAATCCCAGAAGATCAGCATGATAGAGCCATGTCTGCAGGATTCCCGGACGCACCTGGCGCAAGATTCGAAGCAGGCGCACGAGTCCGGTCGGGTCGGGCCAGTCGCGGCGCATCTCCAACGAGAAGAGTTCAATGCCGGCGCTCGCCAGATCGGACGCCAGGATCCCCCGTCCGGTCATGCTGACGACGACCGATCGTTGCCGCCTGGGGTCGAGGCGAGAAACCAGCCGTGCCAGCATCTGCTCGGCGCCGCCGGTATCAAGATCGGTGATCAGGTGGAGAACTGTCGTCATTGCGCCGAGTGGCATGCGAGGCACTGTTTCACGGGGGTTTATAAGGCGGCGATGGCTCGACACAAACCGAACCCAAGCTGGTGAATCTGCGCGTGGCGCATGATAGCTGCGCCCGCTGTACCCGGGGCGGCTGTGGGTAAAAAAGAGGCCTTGCGCCATCACGATGGCAACCGGCATCGGGTTCGACACGGCGGCGCCAAGTCGCGGTGATCTCGACACCGGGCGATCAGGCCTACCTGCGGCTGATTCGCGCGGAGGCCCTAAAGAACACCGCGAAACGGGGGTTGAGAGACAGTGGCGATAAACATGCTGCACGATGTGGATTTTAGCCCTCGCCGCACTCGCTACCTCAATCACGCCGACCTTTTGCGCCAGGAAGCCGGCTTTACTGGTGCAAAGTCGGTTGCCGCGGCGAGCAAAATTGGCTTATAGAAACTGCCATTGGGGGAATGGGGGTCGAGGATGGAGCGGCTTTGCCGGCTCGTCTTAAATAGTTGCATTGATCGAACACGGCTCAACCGCGGCCTCGAAGCGTCCAAGCCGCCGCGCATTAAATGTCTTCCGACGAAACGGGGCGGCAAATGCAAGTCAGCGAGCGCGTGCGACGGGAATCGGCTGCCGATCGTGATGATTGGCGAGGCAACGCGCTGATGCCGACCATTCAAAATGGCGATTTATCGTTGAGCGGCCGCAACGCTGAACGTTGCGGTCTGGCGGTCGCCATCTGACGGAATTGGGGAGACAGGATGAAGGCTGTAATACTTGCCGGCGGCTTGGGGACTCGGCTGTCCGAAGAGACCGATCACCGTCCCAAACCAATGGTCGAGATCGGCGGCAAGCCCATCCTTTGGCATATTATGAAGATCTACTCGGCGCATGCGATCAATGACTTTATCATCTGCTTGGGATACAAAGGGTATGTGATTAAAGAGTGGTTCGCGAATTATTTTCTTCATAACTCGGATGTCACGATCGATATGCGCGACAATTCGATGAGCGTTCATCAGGCCTCGGTTGAACCGTGGCGGGTCACGCTGATCGACACCGGCGAAGCGACGATGATCGGCGGGCGGATCAAACGGATCCTCCCGTATATCGGCGAGGATCCGGCATTCTGCCTGACCTATGGCGATGGTGTCGGCGATGTCGACATCTCGCGGGCGATCGCGTTGCATCGCGACGAACGGAGGCTCGCCACGGTGACGGCGACGCAGCCGCCCGGGCGCTTCGGTTCGCTGCGCCTCGACGGCAACCGCGTCACCGGCTTCCAGGAAAAGCCGATCGGCGATGGTGGCTGGATCAATGGCGGGTTCTTTGTCCTGTCGCCGATGGTCGGCGACTACATCGACGGCGACGCGTCGGTGTGGGAGCGCGAGCCGATGGAACGCCTGGCGGCAGATGATCAGCTGACGGTTTATTTCCATCATGGGTTCTGGCAGCCAATGGATACGCTGCGCGACAAGCGCTACCTCGAGGATCTGTGGGCCCGCGGACGCGCGCCGTGGAAAACCTGGTAAGCCTCACCGGGGAAGACTCAACTGGCAGGGCTCAAAGGCGATAGATGCGTATTCTGATCACCGGGAATCTGGGTTATGTCGGCGCTGGGCTGGTGCGTCATCTGCAGCGTGTCATGCCGGCTGCCGAGCTTATCGGCTTTGACGCCGGATTTTTTGCGCATTGCCTGACCAATGCCGAGTTGTTGCCGGAAACGCAGCTGGCGCGGCAACACTATGGCGACGTGCGCGATCTGCCGCCGGAGCTGTTGGAGGGCGTCGACGCGGTTGTCCACTTGGCGGCGGTCTCGAACGATCCGATGGGCAACCGCTTTGCGCAGGTCACCGACGAGATCAACGCGCAGGCGAGCCTGCGGCTGGCTCGCCTGGCGCAAGCGGCGGGGGTAAGCCGCTTTGTCTTTGCCTCGTCATGCTCGATCTACGGTTTCGCCGAAGGCGGACCGCGGCGGGAAGGCGACGAGGTCAATCCGCTGACCGCCTATGCCCGCTCTAAAGTCGCTACCGAGCGCGGGTTGGCCGGCCTGAACGCCGGCGGCATGACGATTACGGCGTTGCGCTTTGCCACCGCCTGCGGCATGAGCGACCGCTTGCGGCTCGATCTCGTGCTTAATGACTTTGTCGCCTGTGCGCTCGCTACCGGCGAGATCACCGTGCTTTCGGACGGCACGCCGTGGCGGCCGCTGATCGATGTCAGCGATATGGCGCGCGCGATCGAATGGGCGATCGGCCGCGACCCGGCGGTGGGGGGCGAGACCTTGGCGGTCAATGCCGGGGCCGATGCCTGGAACTACCAGGTCAGCGATTTGGCGCAGGCGGTGGCGAATGCCGTTCCCGGCACCGAGGTTTCGATCAATCGCGCCGCGCCGCCCGACCAGCGTTCCTATCGCGTCGATTTTTCGCTGTTTCGCCGGCTCGCCCCCGACCACCAGCCATTATCGACCCTGAATGACAGCATCGGCCGGCTAAAGCGGGGGCTTGAAGACATGGGTTTCGCCGATGCGGATTTCCGCAACTCCTCGCTGATCCGTCTCAAGACGCTCGATCGCCTGATCGCACGGGGGATGCTGTTGCCGTCGCTGCGCTGGCGCAGGAACCTTGGCCGGAGTGCGGCGGCGTGAGGTTTGTTGGCACCCCGCTGCTTGGCGTCTATTTGATCGAACTCGACAAGCGCGGCGATGATCGCGGTTTTTTTGCCCGGCTGTTTTGCGAGCGCGAATTTGCCGAAACCGGGCTTGAAACCCGCTTTGTCCAGGTCAACAACTCGCTGACCGCGGCTGCCGGCACCCTGCGCGGCATGCATTTGCAACTGCCGCCGGCGGCGGAAGTCAAGGTCGTGCGCTGCATTCGCGGCGCGCTGCACGACGTCATCATCGATCTGCGGCCGGACAGCCCGAGCTATCTCAAATGGTTCGGCGCCGATCTCACCGCCGAAAACCGCAGGATGATGTATGTTCCACGCGGCTTCGCCCACGGTTTCATCACATTGTGCGACGATACCGAAGCGCTCTACCTGGTCAGCGCGTTTTATTCACCGGAGAACGAACGCGGCGTGCGGTTTGACGACCCGCGTTTTGGCATTCGCTGGCCGATCAATCCGAGCACGGTGTCCGCCAAGGATCGCGAATGGCCCGATTATGACCCGACCGGCCCGCTCGCGGCGGCGTTGCGGGGCTGCCGGTGAGGATCCTGCTGACCGGGGCAAGCTCGTTCACCGGGCTGTGGTTTGCGCAGTCGCTGCACGCCGCCGGGCATCAGGTGGTCGCCCCCCTGCGCCGGGCGCGCCATGATTATCGCGGCGATGTGCGGGCGGAGCGGGTGGCGAGGCTCGGCCGGGTCGCGGAATGCCGCTTTTCCTGCGTTTTTGGCGATGACCGGTTTCTCGACCTCTGCCGCTCTGGCCGCTGGGATCTGTTGTGTCATCACGCGGCCGAGGTGGGTGACTACCGCTCGCCGGCCTTTGACGTTGCCGCCGCCCTCGCCGCCAACACCCGCAATTTTCCGCAGGTGCTGACGGCGATGACCGGTTTGCGCGGCGTCGTTGCGACCGGCAGCGTGTTCGAAGCGAATGAGGGGGCGGGAACCCTGCCGCTGCGGGCGTTTTCCCTCTATGGCGTGGCCAAGGGTCTGAGCGCCGATCTGATCCGCGCCTATTGCGACAGCGCCGGCGTGAGCCTTGGCAAATTCGTCATTCCAAACCCGTTTGGCCCGTTCGAAGAGCCGCGGTTTTGCGCCTATCTGATGCGCCAGTGGCGCGCCGGTGCCGCTGCTGAAGTGCGCACCCCCGCCTATGTTCGCGACAACATCCATGTCGATCTGTTGGCCGGCGCCTATGCCGGTTTTGCCGAAACCGTCGCAACCGCCCGCGGCTTTACGCGCATCAACCCCAGCGGCTATGTCGAGACCCAGGGCGCCTTTGCTCAGCGTTTTGCGCGCGAAGTCGCGGACCGCACCCGTCTCGACTGCCGGCTTGTCTTGGCGGAACAGACCGAATTCCCGGAACCGCCGGTGCGCATCAACACCGACCCGGCACGCCCCCCCGCCTGGAGCGAAACCGCCGCCTGGGACGCGATAGTCGATTATTATGCCGCATCCTCATCAGCCTAAACAGCCTACGCTGCGACGACGGGCGGCGTCGCCTGCCGCGAATAAAGCCATTCCCCGCTTAAAGACCGCATTGGCCGTATTACGCGGGTACCATTCCACGCTAACAGGCACATAGCGATTGTTGCCGCTCATTGGGCAAGCCGGATGGAAGATCTTTCAAGTAGAAAAGTTACGACGGTGAAAGCGCGCAATTGGGAGATCACGTGGTGCGATGATAAGGCCACCCCTGTCAGTCAGTGTTGTCTTGCATGCGGGGCTGTTGGGCCCCAGCAGCCCGTGCTCACGGTACCCAACCCATATGTCGCAGGTGAC
>DATJLK010000177.1:0-2634 GCA_035509615.1 Allostellaceae bacterium
TCCGCTCTTTGTGCACTAGCGTTGATTGGAGGCTCGATAATCTTAATCCAGAATATCTCCGCTGGAGGAGCTAAGATCTCTTAGAAAATCGACGAGCTGATCGCCGAGCGTTTGGCAGCTGAGGCTCTTTTCGGAAGAGAAAAGCATCTGGACGCCTTCGATGATCAGGGCGATATTGATCCCCCGTTTTTCGTCTACTACGGTATCAACGATCCGCCGGCAGAAGGCAGCTTCGGTTGTTTCGCCGTCAATCCCTGGACTGGCGACGTATGGGCGCTATGGGGCTGCCATCGCCTGTCGACGCCGGCGCTGCGCAAATCGCGGGCGGCGATCCGCCGCCGTTTCACGCGTGAGGAACTGAAGCAGTATCCAAGACTGCGCCGTCTCAAGCCCCTCTGCATCGTCGAGGATTGATCCGGAGGCGTTTGCCGCCGCGCTGCAGAACAGCGGCAAGTCCAGCTAAAGTTGCCACCTTCGCGAACTATGCTGACAGCCTGAAATCCTTCATTGCGATCTCGGGACCCAGTAATCCAGGGTAAAAGCGATCCAGAAGCATTTGCGGCAGCATTGCAAAACAGCGGCAAATTCGGTGTCTACGAGAACGGGGCTGATATCATATCGCGGCATTGCTGCTCGGGAAATGCGACTTCCGGGGAAGGTGGACATGTCCACCGCTCAGCGACTGGCCGCCGAAGGTTTTTTTGGTGCGGACAAGGGCTTGGAATTTCTCGATTACGACAGTAAACGCGGTGACTTTTTTGTATTTGACGGCCTCAGCAAACCGCCGGCCGAAGGCAGCTTCGGCTTTTTCGCCGTCAACCAATGGACCGGCGACGTCTGGAACCTGTGGGGCTGCCATCGCTTGTCGACGCCGGCGTTGCGCAAATCGCAGGCGGCGATCCGCCGCCGTTTCACCCCCACGGAAATGCCGTAATACGCCCGCCTGCGCCATCTCAAGCCCCTATGCACCGTCGAGGATTGATCCGGGTGGGCGGCGGGACTAAGCCTGGACGGATCCCGACCGGAGACGCCGATGACCAGCATTCCCTTCTGCAACCCACCCTCGCCGAGCCCGGAGGAGCTGGTCCGGCGCGCCCGCGACCTGGTTCCCGAAATCCGCGCCCGCGCCGAAGAGACCGAGCGCAACCGCAAGATCTCGCCGGAAATCATCGCCAAGCTGCGCGCGGCCGAATTGCTGCGCACGACCCGGCCAAAGGAATTCGGCGGCTTTGAGCACGACCCCACCGTCGCGCTCGAAATCGCGATGACGATCTCGGCCGCCTGTGCCTCGACCGGCTGGGCGGTCAATGGCGCGTTGTCAAATGGCATCTCGTTCGGCCATTATCCGATCGAGACCCAGCGCGAGTTGTGGGGCAATGGCAGCGATCCATTCACCTGCGCGTGTTTTGCGCCAACTGGCACCGCGGTTCCGGACGATGACGGCTACCGGCTGAGCGGCAGATGGTCGTTTGCCAGTGGCGTCGACCATGCCAGCTGGATCCGGCTCGGCGCCGTTATCACACCGCCGGACAATAGCCAGCAAACGGGAAATGGCCGGCAGACCGATGGCGCGTTTTTTCTGCTGCCAACCGGCGATGTCGTGATCGAGGACAACTGGTTCGTCTACGGTCTGTGCGGCACCGGCAGCAAGAACATCATCGTAACCGATGTCTTTGTCCCCGAGCACCGGGTACTGCGGTTTGCCGACACCCGCGCCGGCCGCACCGCAGGTGCGGCTCATCACAACAACCCGCTCTATCGGTTGCCGTTGCTGGTGCTGGGCGCCTCGATGCTGGCCTCGACCGCGGTCGGAGCCGCCAAGGGTGCGGTCGCCGATTACCTGGAGATGACGACCGGCCGCAAGACCCGCGGCGCCCTTGCCGGTGGCGGGCTGGCGATGGCCGAGTTCGCGACAATCCAGCTGCGCTTTGCCGAAGCCGCCGCTGCCGCCGAAGCCGCCGAACTGATCCTGATGACCAACATCCGACAGGCGATGGCCAAGCTGCGCGCCGGCGCGGACATCACCATCGCCGACCGCATCCGCGTGCGCCGCGACCAGGCCTATGCAACCAGGCTCGCCTTGCAGGCGGTCGAGGCATTGAATGCCTCGACCGGCGGCGCCGGATTGCAATTGTCGAATCCGATCCAGCGCGCCTGGCGCGACGTCAATGCTGTCGCCCGCCATGTCAGCCTCAATTGGGACGCGGTCGGCACGATGTACGGGCAGCACGCCTTCGGCCTGGAGCCTCGCGGACAATATTAGCGGGGTTCATCTGATGTTGCCGCCGTCGCCCTGCCGCGGTCGGTCCGCCATCGGTTTCGGTGATCGCCATCGGCGTTGTCAGGCGATCGGAGACCGCGTCCCGGCGCTATCGCCAAGCCGCCAAGCTATTCGACGATGCCAATATAGGGCAGATGTCGATATTGCTCGGCGTAGTCGGTGCCATAGCCGGCGACAAATACATCGCCGATCGAGAAGCCGACGAAATCGATCTCGACCTCGATTTGACGGCGCGCCGGCTTGTCGAGCAATGCGCAGACCCAAAGACCCGCGATCCCGCATTGCCGCAGCATACCGGCGGCACAGGCGATCGAATGCCCGGTATCGACAATGTCGTCGACAAGTAATACCCG
>DATJLK010000178.1:0-4339 GCA_035509615.1 Allostellaceae bacterium
CGTCGCGGCCTTGCTCGGTCTAACGGGCACGGCCTTCGCCACTCCCACCCCGTTGCCGAGCAATCGCGACGTCTATATCCAGGTCTCCAACGCGGACGGCGCGCGATTTGGCTCGGGGTCCGACGACGAATACTACATCAATGCGCCTGGCGGCGGCCTCAACCAATTGCACATATCGACCGACAATACGCCCGCCGGCGCGGCGGGGCAGGTCACCGCCCAATACATCAACAGCTCTTCAACCTCGGGAACCTTCTGGGTCACAACGACGGGCGGCCGAGGCTACAACGACGACATCATATTGCTGTTTTCACTGAGCGGGTCGATCTCGGACGATTTCAGCTTAACGATCAAGTCAAACGGGTATCAATGGACGCCCTCGGCGGCCGGGGTCGTCAACCCGGTTTATACCGCTGACGCGATCGACGAGACCTTTACCAAAGCCGACTTTCTTTATGGTCCGCAGACGGCAAAGCCGGGTCCGGGCAACGGCTGGACATTGCCGTTCTATTCCGGACAGGACATCAATGATCCGACCACTGCACAGTACCTAATGTTTATCGACCTTTATGTCGGAAATGAGGCGAGCCCAGACAGCATCGACAGCGGTGATGCCAAGGTCGAGTTCGACATTTCCGGCATCTACGATCAGATCGCCGCGTTCAACGCTTACGCCTGGGTGTTGTACGCCAACATCGCGAACGACTCGATCAATTGGACGAACAATCTGTCGACCGATCCGATGGCCCCGGGGCAGAGCGGTTATTCAATTGTGACGACCGCCGTGCCGGTGCCGGAACCGAGCACAGCGTTGGTGTTCGCCGCGGGTCTCGGTTGCCTTTCGCTCGCGCTGCGGTCAAAGACGACAAATCGCGTGCCGGTGGGTTAGCCGCGGCTAGCGGTAAACTGCCGAATGTGGGCAGGGCCGTCGGGCAGCGGTCTTGCCAAAAGACAGGCGCCAGCGGATGGCGGATCAAGTGAATGATGCAGGTCTGCCCCGGGGCTCATAATGACCGTCGCCATCGCCTCGGGAAGCCCCGTTGAGCCGGTCAACCACAGCGACCAACCGTCGTTCCGGCATCACCAGTCTCTGCGGCATTTCACAGACGACCCGTTGGTGAACGAGAATGGCCAACCACCTCGTCAGCAATGATGGCTCGATGGTGATGATCCCGGGTTGTCGCGATCCCGAGCCGCATATCCATCCATATCCGGGGCGATCCGCCATCGACTTGTAATTTGCGGTCCGGCGCCCAGCGCGCAATGATCCGCGCCATCGGCGATAGATGCTTGAGCGGGAGGTCGTCGCCGGATACTGGCGCCGCGATCGCTGGCAAGGGGGAAGCGGATGGTGGGGGCTCATCAGCGCGGCATGCCCGCGCTCGAAATACCGCGGCGGCGGTTTTTGCAGGGAGCAGCAGCGCTGGGTGGTGCTGCCTTGCTCGAATCGTGGCTCGAACCTTGGGCCGCGGCGGCGGCGCCAGCCGTGGGCTCGCTGCGCGATATCGATCACTTCATCTTTCTGATGAAGGAAAACCGGTCGTTTGACCATTATTTCGGCACTTTGTCGGGGGTGCGCGGTTTCGCTGACGCCAGCGCCATGGTGTTGCCGGACGGCCGCCCAATCTTCGACCAGGCCGCCGGCCCGGATAGCGGCGACCGGGTATTGCCGTTCCGGCTTGATACGCAGCACACCAACGCGCAGCGCCTGTGCGCACTCGACCATAGCTGGCCGGCTCAGCATCAATCCTGGGACGGCGGCAAAATGGATTTATGGATCCCGGCGCACCGCGCCGAAGACGGCGCCGCCGCACCCCTGACGATGGGGTATCTCGCGCGCGCCGATCTCCCCTATTATTACGCACTCGCCGACGCGTTCACGATTTGCGACCACTACCATTGTTCGGTGATGGGACCGACCCATCCCAATCGCTATTACGCGATGTCGGCGACAATCGATCCCGAGGGCAAGCAGGGCGGCCCGGCGATCGATAATATTCCCCGCCCCTATAGCTGGGAGACCTATCCCGAACGGCTGCAGCGCGCCGGCATCTCGTGGCGGATCTATCACGATCTTGACGATTACGGCTGCAATGTCTGCAAATACTTTGTCCAGTACCGCTCCGCGCCGCGACAATCGCCATTGCGCGACGCCGCCCTGCGCAATCGCCCCTTCTACGAGTTGCTGTGGGATCTGCGCACCGGCAACATCCCGCAGGTGACATGGATCGTGCCGCCATCATTTGTCAGCGAGCATCCCGACTGGCTGCCGGCGGCCGGCGAGCATCACACCCAGCTGGTGCTCGCCGCCCTGTGGTCCAATCCGAAATTATGGGCGCGCACCGCACTGATCCTTCATTACGACGAGAATGACGGCCAGTTCGACCATGTGACGCCGCCGACACCACCGCCGGGAACCGCGGGGGAATATGTCGGCGGGCTGCCGGTGGGTCTCGGGTTCCGGGTGCCTTGCCTCGTCATCTCGCCGTGGACTCGCGGCGGATTTGTCTGCAGCGAGGTGCTGGACCACACCTCCTCGCTGCGGCTCCTCGAAACGCGGTTCGGGGTCGAGGTGCCCAATCTCAGCAAATGGCGGCGGGCGGCGACCGGAGACATGACCGCCGCCTTCAGCTTCGGGCTGCCGCCGCGGCCGGACGTGCCGGTTCTGCCGGACACTCGCAAGCTGCTTGACTTGGCCGAGAACGAAGCAATGGCATTGCCGCCGCCCGCCCCGCCGGCAGCACCGTCGATGCCCAGGCAGGAGCCGGGCACGCGCCCCCATCCGGTCCCGGCGCGCAACACCGGCTGATGGCTGTCGCCGCCGCCCGTGCCCGGCATCGAACGTTAAGTGGACCGCGCTGATTGCCGTCATCAAGGGGAGCGCAAGGCAACATGGCAATCCCGCGGCTCACGACCCGACTCCGCGATTGCTGCGCGGAGCGGGTCGCTCCGGAAGCGACCTCACACGACCCGATGGGCGCGCAATGACGCCAATAAACCGGAGGCTGCGATCGGCTTATTCGGCGGTGTGCGTTTCGCGGTGAAGCTCGCCGCCGCGCATCAGCCGGCGGGCGATATCGGCAGTCTGCAGTTGCGCGCGCTCGGTCGGCCAATGGGCGGCGAGATAGCGCGCGACCGCGATCAGGATGTGCCGGCCCTCGGTGCTGTTGCCCCATTCGCGAAACTGCCGCACCCCGGCCTCGAGCATCTGATAGGCGTGAAACCCGGCATCCTCGCGCAACAGCGCATGCGCGAGCGTCGCGATCAGCGCTTGCGGCGAGTGACCCGCCAGCAGATGACGGGCGACAAGGCGTGCGGCGACATCGACCTGTTGCTGGCGGTCAAAGGCGTCGAGCAATGCGGTGCGGATCTGCGGCTCGCCGGCCGGCAGGTCATCGAGCCGGTTGCCGCGCTCGCCGGGCAGAGCTGCTGGCGGCACATTAAGATAGCGCGCAAGGTATAGCGCCATCGCCCCGTGCAGCAGCCCGCGCACCGCCTCGGTCCCCGCTGTCCCAACCCCCGCGCTCTGGTCACCGCCGATCCGCTTTAGCGCTTGGTGGACCGCGTTCGCATAGGTAAAGACATGGTGCGCGGTTTCCCAGTCGGAGTGCTCGTTGGCGGTGCCAAAGCGCGCTACCCGGAGCGCCGCGGCATAGGCGAGCGCTCGTCCGGCATCGGCGGGAGCGGCCCCTTCACGCGCCGCCGCTGACAATGCCGCGATGATCGCACCCGGATCGTCGCCGAGCAGACGCTCGGTCAGCCGAGCATGGCCCGACCAGTCGGGCACCTGACCACCGGCGGCAAAGAGCCCGGGCAGTTCGAGCGCCGCGTCATTGCACAGTGCGACGAGATCGACCGGCTGACGCCATGCCGTCCTTTCTTCGGCGCCACGCGCCGCGGTCATCTGGCCGACCACACCCGGCAGCACCTCGGACGCATAGTCCCAGCCGATCAGATCGAGACACTCGAACGCCTTGTTGATGAAGTCGAATGAATGTCCGCCATCGGCAAAGGCGCGGTCGGTTTCGGCAGCAAACAACAGATCGGCGAGTGCCGCCGGCGAAGCGCCGCCACCGATTGCGGTCAGGAGGGTGCGCTCGGCGGCATCGCGATGCCGCACCGCCACCCAGCGCCGCAGCCAGCGTTTGAGGGTCGCCTGGTCGGGCCGGCTGTCGAGTGGTGCGCGGTCGCGGCGCGGGGCGACATCCTCGCAATCGGCGGCGACGCGGCGCGCGCCCTTGAACAATGCCAGATGCGTGTCGCCTTGCGAAAGGTAGGGCAGCAACTGGCCTGACGCGGTCAGGATCGTCATCCCGGTATCCCAGCCGTCGCGGTTGCG
>DATJLK010000179.1:0-2610 GCA_035509615.1 Allostellaceae bacterium
GGGCCGCGTGCGCATCCCCACCAATTCTCGGTCGCGTCGACCGCGCCGGCGCCCAGATTGTCGACACCGATCGAGCGGCGTCCGATCAGGTTGTTTAAATGCGCGAAGACTGCGCCGCCCGCCGCATTGCTGATCACGATATCGATCGACTCCTTCTCGATCTGGTTGAGCGTAATGAGAGTGCCGGTGGCGGTCGTCGTCCCTAGGAGGCTGATACCGGGGGAAAGCGTCGTGACATCGGTATCTGCGCCATTCCCGGCGATATAGTTCGCGGTGATGACATTGTTCGCGAGCTTGATCGTTGGGACGGGTGCGTGGTTGTGCAGCGCGACCCCGCCAGCGCCGTTGTTGGTCAAGCTGTTGTCGACCGTGTTGTTGATTACCGTCGAATGATCGGTGCAGAGGAGGTGGATTCCTTCGCCGCAATCGTCCCCTTCATACCGGCGCTGGCGGTCCGTGTTGCCAAGCGCGGATTGCCGCGACGCTCGGTTCCCGGCAAGGGACAGAGCACCGCGGGGATGAAATGGCAAGGCGCTGCCCCGGCGAGAAACCGGGGCAGCATTAGGGCAACGCAACGATCTCGATAGTTTCGCGAGATCGAGCGTTAGCCCCGCATCACCGGGTGCTGCCGCCTCAGGCGGTCAGCACCTCGAGCAGATGCCCGTTCGGGTCCTTGAAATAAAAGCCGCGGCCGCCGTGACGATGGTTGATCGCCATATCCTCGGATGAGCGCGGACCGCTGCCATAGACGATCCCTTCGCCCTTGACCCGGCCGAAGATCCCGTCAAACTCGGCCTCGCTGACCTTGAACGCGTAATGGTGGCGCTCGAACTGGTCCCAATTGTCAAAATCGATGGTCAGCGTGTCATTGATTTTGACCGGTGCGAAATGCGACATCGGGCCGTCATAGCTCAGCCCAAAAATCCGCGCGAAAAATCTCGCCGACGCCTCTTTATCATGCGCCGGTACGATCGTGTGGTCGAGATGAATGGTCATGCGTCTCTCCCTATTCGCTACTCGCCTCAAAGATGAGACGGGTGCCGGCGCAGCGCAAGCCGGAGACGCCCGGGTTGGCCCAAGCCCTGCGCCGGAAATAGGCTGCGCGCGTAAAGCGCCTCGAAGCCTCGCATTAATCGTCGCGGTATTGCTGGCGGGGCGGAACACGGAGCGCAGCGTGCATGGCGAGGGCCGACGGCGTTACGCGAACCTGACACCCGCCGGTTTGCGTAGCAATCGAGACGAGCCGAAAGCCGGGCGGCGGTCAACATAGGCGACAGGAACTCGCGATCATTGTCGCAGATATATTGACGCCGTCGATGATCTCGGCTCGACTGGCGGCGTCGGCTGCTGATGCCGGATGCCCATCTCGCCGGAGGAATTGTGCGGCTGGCTTTGGTGGTTCGGGCGGCGCGCCGATCCTGCCGCCCGCGACGTGCTGCGCAGGGGGTGAGCGCGGAGCGCGCCGCGCGGATCTGAGGATGACGAGATGCCGCTGACGCCGGTTCCAATGCTGCTCTCAGTAGCGATGGCCGTGGCGCCGCTCGGTCCGGGGCAGCAGTCCCGGATCGCAGCCTGGCTGCAATGGGCCGCGGCCTATCGCGACTGCTACGAACCGGCGCCGTTTAGTTTGCAGATCGACGAGCGCTTTACTGCGCGCTGCATTGAGGTGAGTTTGCGGCAAAACGAAAATATCGACTCGCCTGAGCAGCGCGCCGCAACCGAGGCCCTGATCGCCGCGACACCGCAGCTCGTCACCCTCTTGAACACGCCGCTCGCCGATGCCGGCAGCAATCCAAAATCGGCCGGCGTCGATCCGCCATCATCTCCCGCCTATCGCTGAGAAGGTCCGGCCCGGGCGATTGCGCGGCGTCGATTTCACAAGGGCGGCCGGTTGGAGCCGATCCGGCGTCGCTCGCAACCGCGTGCAGATCGAGCACCGGCAAGATCATCGTTGCAACAAAAATCCTGTCGCTGAGCGCGGCCAGCTACCCAAGGTTGCAGCCGGCGATTCGGCAGGAGCCGAGACGCATCAAAGATTGCTCGCGGTAGATCAGCCATCGGCCCGGCCATCACTCTGCCAGAGGCACTTCGGAGCGATGCGGCAGGCGATACCGGGGCTCCGAAACGGAGCCTTTGCGGTTGACCCACGGCAAACCAGACAAAAAAGAAGCAAATTCCCGTCAAATCGGTAGAATATGTTTGATCTCTTCCCGGTTTGCCGTATGAGGGCAAACCCTTTTGTTGAGTTTGGGGAGAGAAGCACCGATGAACGAAGAAGACACCCCAAGAAGCGGCGGGCTTGGCCCGGTAACGAAGATCATCGCAAGCTATGTCGGCAATCATACCGTGTCGGCCGATCAGCTCTCGGCGCTGATCGTTTCGGTCGATCATGCAATCCGCAGTCTCGGAACCCCGCTGCAGTCTCCGGTCCCCCGGACGCCGGCAGTCCCGGTAAAGCGATCGGTGCAGCATGATCATGTCGTCTGCCTCGAATGCGGGTTCCGGGGAAAGACTTTGCGGCGGCATCTCGGGACCAGACACGGGATGCGGGTCGCCGAATATTTGCGGCGGTGGAAATTGCCGAGCGATCATCCGCTGACCGCGCCGGCC
>DATJLK010000180.1:0-5609 GCA_035509615.1 Allostellaceae bacterium
GCGGTTGTCTTGAAGCGCACCGCAGCCCCGCCCCAGCGCCCGCTTGGCGAGCCGGTCGGGAATGCCGGGAAGTCCGCGAGGTGCGAAAAATTCAGCGACGAGACGACCGCCGGCCGCGTGCGCCAGTCGAGATTACCCGGCAACTGCGCCCAGTAGGCGGCCTCCATGCCGAGCGTCTCGGGAACGGCGATGGCTCCCGCCTCGGCGAGCCGGGCGCGCGCCAGGCCGATGTTGTCATCGAGGTCGGCGAGGTTGTCGGCGTAGACGGCGAGCGAAAAGTGATGGCTGCCCATCTCGAACTCGCCGTTCATCAGGCGGCTTTGCGCCTCCGGCAGATCCTCGATCTGCGAGCGCGCCTTGTCGCCGGCGGCCGCCATCTGGTTTTTGCGCAGATCGAGCTTGGAGACCGCCATCGAGCGCGACAGGATGCTGAAGCTCTGGGTCGCGACGACCGAAAACGGCACCGACAACAGCGCATCGAGGATGCCGACATCGGTCTCGGCCATGTATTGCCTGAGGGCGAGAATGCCGCCGAATTTCGATCCGGTCGCGGTCTGCACCTCATAGGCCCAGCGCGGGCAGCTGCCGACATCGCCAACCAGGTATTTGAGAACCTTCGTCAGATAGTGACCAAAAATCACGCGGTCGCTGTAGATGACGTGGCCGAGCGGACCGTTGGTCAGCGGCACCGGCATCCACACCGTGGTCAGCAGCAGATGCAGCCATTCGGCGATCTCGCTGAACCACGCGTAGCGCCCGCGCTGCAGCCCCAGCCGCCGGGCGTGATAGGTGTCGAGACTTTGTCCGATCGTGACGAGGGCTGCCTCGATCTGGCTCAGCAATCGCTCGGACGGCACCGCCGCGGCGTTGCGAAACCACGCCAGCCGACGGTTTATTTGCCGCCCGAACTCGGTCCCGCCAAACGGGTTCGGCGGCGACACGATCAGGCTGAGAAACCATTCGTTGGCAAAGAGCCGGTCGCCCAGCACGCGCTCGCGATAATTGATGTCGAGTGCTTCGGAAAATTCGTTGGTGAAGGTCGGGCGCTCAATCAGCGGCGCCTGCAGGCGGCGGATAAAATGCGTGCCGAGCGTGACATTGTCGTCGCCGATCGCCTGCCAGATGCCGTTGAGGATATTGGCGTTGGCGCGGCGCTCGCTCTCGATAGTGAGTTCATGCGCCAGGCCGTGCAGCCGCAGCACCGCCAACAGCGAGCCGTCGGCGAGCAGCACGATTTCGGGCCGGAGATGCGCAATGTACGGTAGATAGGCTTCCGCCGAGCGCTCAAACCATCGGATCATCGACGATGCCCCGAGGTGCGGTTGATTGCAGCGGGAAGGGCGACAGCGAGGCGCCGCCCCAGCGATGGACGTCAATCGACTTGATCTTGCTGCGCAGAAACAGGCCCAGCACCCGCATCGCGTTCCAGTCGTTGCGCACATAAAGGGTCGCCGCGGCCCACAGCGGAACGAGCGCCAGCAGTGCTGCAAATCCCTTGGTGAAAATCACGGTCTCGGCACCTGTGACGACGAAGAGGAGCGCCAGGCCATGCGGCAGCCCGAGCAATGGCATGATCGGCGGCCGCGTCAGCGCCAAAAACAACGGCTCCCCCTGGTGCCGGCGCTCGCCGTCCATCGGATCAAAGGATCTTTTGAATGAGACCCGGGCCGCCGAAATAGAGTGCTATGGCGACGACGGCGAGGAGCAGCGTCTCGTACCGGTGTGTCCCGACAAAGAGCAGGATCGAGATCACGATGATCCCGACACTCGCCAGACCGGTACCGAAATTGCCCTGAAAATACGTGACCGCATTGTCCAGGATCGTGCCGGCGTCATAGGAGGTTGCCAGCTGGGCGTGGGCGGCGGCGAAGGGGGTCAGGACGATTGCTGCAACCAGCAGCACCCAGATCCAGTTCTGACGGCACCCGGACCACTCTTTGATGTTGTTGATTGCCTTCATTTTATTTGATCTCCTGCGGATGAAAAAACCGTGTCGCCCTTGTCCTCGTCCAACAGTCGCCAGTTTGCCTCCCTGGTTGGTTCAGCAGACCGCCTCGGCTCTATTTCCTCTCCCTTCCCCTGCGACAGAACACGGCGGGCATAAGCCATGCCGACCGGGGACGATGACTTGCCGGTGTTGTAGCGGGAGAGGGCGGTCAGCACGGCCGCACCGGCCGCCAGCGATCGGCACGGCTCAAAGGCGTCACTGACCGCAAGGCCGAGCCACCCAAAATTCCGCTGATTGATCTGCATCAGGCCGAGGTCGAGATCGTGACCCTCGGCGGCGAGTTGCGCCGCCAAGGCGATCGCCTCGAGCTTTGCGGCCGGATGGTAGGCGCGGTGCTCGGTGTTGTCGGCGATCGCGAGCGGATCAAACCCGCTTTCGGTCCGAGCGATTGCGGCCAGCGTCGCGGGTGCGACCTGCGGTGCGCAGGTGAGAGCGAGTGTGGTTACGACGGCCAGCGGTAAAATCACCGCAACCTCATGTTAATCCCTGTTACGTCGTTAGGCTGGGCGCCAGTGGTTTACTCTGTCAAGCGTTAATTTTTACGCCTTCGCGCGGCCATCGCGGTCATCAGCCGAGCGGCTGTTTCAGCATATAGGGTGATGTCCGGTGTTTTATGCTATTTGTAGCTAGTACGGGTTTGGGCTGCGACGCGCGCGCGTAACGGCAAATTGAGCTGCCACCGTCGCCGGCAGCTCGTCGGAACCTGACTATTAATTCTCCATACGTAATAGACGGGTTTGGCTCGTTAACGTTAATCTTTACTGCCGCGCTCGCGCGGCTTTGGCATCAACACCATCGAGAATGTGCACCCGACGGCATCCGCGAACGCCTCGCAGGCCGCCAGCGAGATATTCTGGGCGCCTCGTTCGACGCGCGACACGTAGCCCTGCGTCATCCCGAGACGCGCCGCCAGCGCCGCCTGGCTGAGCCCGGCCTGGCGGCGCGCCTCGCGCAAATGCCGCCCGAATTCGGTGAAGCCGCTGGGGCTGTCGCGCGGGGTTGGCGGCGTAAACTCCGGTGAAAACAGGCACCCCACCGCCTGCGCAAACCGCACGCAGGCCGCCAGCGTGATATTCTCCCCGCCCAGCTCCACACGAGACACGTAGGCCTGTCCTATCCCCAGACGCTTGGCGACTTCGGCTTGGCTCAGGCCGGCCCGTCTGCGCGCTTCGCGCAAACGCCGCCCGAATTCGATTATTAACTGCCGCTCGCCGTCCGCACTCCCTTCCGGCTGTGCCAATCCCCCTCACGCCCTGGGGTAGAAAATTCCCCCGAGATATTACCGCCGCAAAGCTATCGCAACAGAATCACGGTGAAGTGCGCTGACCTCGTGCGCAATCGCCAAAGCGTCATGGGGTGGACGGCACGATCGGGCCGAAAGCGAGCCGCTTGGCGAGGAGCAATTACCCGAAATGGGGCCGGGCAGGATTCCCGGATTAACGCGACGTGGAGTGATCCGATCAGCGGGGGGCGGGCCCGTAGGTTGGACCGACGAGATCGGCCAGCAGATTCTCGTCTTGCTTTGTTCGGCAACTCGCCGAGCGGGCGGTCGAGGGATCGATTTCGCCAAAGCCGCGCGTGGTTCAGATCAGCCGATCAACCCGCTTCCGTCAGATCAGGCGAATCAGGCCGACTTTCCGGAATCCGCGATGACGCGCTACAGCCGTGCGCCACGAGGTCGGCGAAGGCACTACATTTTCGGGATGACCCTCACCTGACCGATAAGAAGCGGGCGCGCTGGCCAAGTATTTGCGGCAGGCAATGGCCGAAGGCGCGCAGATATTCGTCGTATGGGATTTCGTTGCCGAAGTCGTTGCACAGGGCGGGAATATGACGTGGCGAAGCACCATTGCCGATTTGATAGGAGACTGGCATCTTGGCGTGGAAACAAAAAGAGAACACCAATGGCCGCCAGTTCGAGGCTGATGATCACCGAAGCCGAGCGCCGGTTCCCGTGTCGGATTAAGCTCAGGGTGCCGACGGGCGGGCTCGGAACTCGGCTCACCGAAATGCAGGCTTGGCTTGACGAGAATTGTGGCGCCGACCAATGGGTCATGACCCCGGCCGGGCTGCGCGGTGTCGTCAACGATGCAGTCGCGATTTATTTTCTTGATGCTGCCCGCGCAGCGGCGTTCGTAACCCGATGGTGCGTCGGATCACAAGTCGAAATCAGCGACGGTGCATTCCAGGTCCGCGAGGATCGGCCGACACCACGGATCGGCGCCAGTCCGCACAAGACACCGTAACGTGCGGAGGATCGAATGGCGACTTATCATGTGACGACCGTGCCTCGCGCCGGGAAAACGCCGCATCCTGCGACCTGTCCGCTGATCCCGTGCGACATCACAGCCGATAGCGAGGGCGTGGCCGTGGCGTACATGGCAGAAGATTGGCTCTCCGACATCGATCCGGAAAATGACGACCAGGTGAGGGCATATATCGCGCAATGGCAGCCCGTCGCCCGCCGTGTCGATCGGCCCACGATCGACCTGAAGCCGCGGGCGAAAATCATCGAACCGTGGAACGGTCAGCTTTACGATTATGGCGAAGAGACCGGCACAGAGACCTTTGACGTGCTGGTCGATGGCCATGCCTGCGGCCGGCTTGAGCGGCAGGAAGTGGCGCCGGGCGGCCAGCGCGAATGGCTCATCGCCAATGCCCGAGCCCCGCTGGCAGCGCTGGCCGATCGCCGATGGGTCGACCGCAGTCCCGCCGGATCGGGAAAACACCGGACTGGCTCACGCCGCTGCTTGCCTATATCCGCGCGGCCCTGGAAGCCGGGCGATAACCTGGTTCGGCGTACTCATGACCGTCAACCGCGCGTCGGATCATGGTCCGGCCGCCAAGACCTTCTGGCGGTTACTCTGCGGCGAGGCGGGCGCGCCGATCCGGTCAGGATTGACGCTCGGCCTTGAAAGATCGCGAGGAAATGACAATAAGGCGAATTACTATCGGCAATAACCAGTCCGTCGGCGCCACGCCGGAAGTCGACCGGGCGGGTTGCGATCAGCACCCGCACCCCGGCCGGTGGCAGGATCATGTCGTGGCCCTTAACAGGCGGATCACCTCGCCGAGAATCACCGGATCGACACTCGGCCCGACCCGCACAATGGCACCGCCGATCTCAATCTCGATCGTCGCCGGGCCAGAGACGATGCGGTTCTCCGCCACGATCGGAACAAAACCAGACCCAAAAGCGCCCAGGTCGGCCGCCGCAGCCGCGCGGAATTCCCGGCGCCAGCCGTAAAGCTGATTGCGACGCAGCCCGTAGCGCCGTGCAATCGCGCGCGTCACCGCCCCCGGCGCCAAGCTCTCGGCGACAATCGCCACCTTCTCTGCCGTGCTCCAGCGTCGCCGCCGGGCGTCCCGCTCAGAACCTCAACACGACGGAAACTGTGCCCATCAATTGGCAAATTACTTGGCACACTATATGGCGATAAGGAACGCTATAGAAATGCCCCTCGATCTGGACGTGGTAGTCGACGCCGACGCGGCGTAGCCGCCATTCCGCAAAGGCATAGGGCTCGAGGGGCAACGCCTTGAGATACGGCCGATCGAGTTCCTCGAGCAGCGTGCGGCGGGTAACGCCAAGGCGGCGAAG
>DATJLK010000181.1:0-36942 GCA_035509615.1 Allostellaceae bacterium
GCTCAGGTTACTTTCTCTCGCGTTTACACGCACCGCGCTATCCGGTTGAAAAATGGTATCGAGCCGCTGTTCGATTTTCTCTATATATCGGGCGAGGGAGGATAACAGTCTTGACGAGAATGGATTGGGACAAAGCTCGAATTTATCAGCGAGTCCACGACCAAGGCACTGTCTTCGCCGGAACTGGACAGCCTCCGAAGCCACGCAAAAAGAAACGGAAAAGCATCCAGCTACAACCAGGACCGAAGGTTAATAGGAAAGAACGGATAAGGAAGCGTCTTAGCAGTCGCTCCCACAATTATCTGATTTACGTTCTCGACATTCTCGATCAAGGAGGGCAACCTACTTCAGTTCCGCGTGAGTTGAGGCTGGAAGTTGATGCGGCGGGTGGACCCGAGCAATGGGCGCTTTTACAAGCGCCATATTCCCGGCCACGCCGACCTAACCCACCCGCCCGCCTCCGCAAGCGCTCGGAAGTCAAATCGCCCGGACGTACCCTTCAAGGGAATCGCGTAAAGTCGACGGCAAGAAGGTTGCTCCCGGCAACACCAAATGCTGTCGTCGAAGATCGGCAAGTGACCGAACGATTTCGTGCCTATCAACGGCGGCGGCGGAAATCCGCCGACTGGGCGAACGAAGACACCGGGTAGCCGACGGTCGAACACGCTCTCCGCAACCTTCAGAACCGTCTTCTTCTCGGGCGCGCCCAAAATGCCGCTGATAAACGAGGCTTACGGCCGAATGCGCCGAAGTGAACGACAGCCGACATCTCAAACCGCCGATGCCGCGGTTACTCGCGCCCTGCAAGGGCCGCGGGTGCCGCTTCATCAAAGCTTCCTCGCTCCTCGCAATCCCTCCGTGACAACGGTTCTGCGCCGTTGCACATCGTCGTCTCTGCGCCACCCTATCCGGCGTTTTCCCTACAACTTCTTCCGAAACGCTTCCACCTCCGACCAAGAGCCGGCATGGAAGCACGAAAGCGCTCTTGATGGCGCTACTAAACTCAGGTTTTAATTGAGCAATTCTGGAGCGGGCGAGGGGATTCGAACCCCCGACCCCAACCTTGGCAAGGACGAAGGCCGCGCCCCAGCTGGCGCATTTCTCCTGTTTTTGGCAACGGAAACCGACCTTGTTCCTTGTTCGTCCTTTTCGGTCGAGATTCATCTGCGCAAAAGAGCACAACGTTTCGAGGATGGACGCGCTTCGACTGAATAGTGAACGGTCTATGAAAAGGATCGTGTTTGCTGACCCGAAGTCAGCTTTGGCTGAGCCAACAGTGGTGTCCGGGGCGCGTGAGCCATACGAGTTTCAGCAAGGCTCGCCCGAAAAGGGTCTGTTCTGACGTGACGGAAGCCGTTTGGCGGAATCGTCGCGCCTGGATTGACGTCGGGTAACGGAGTTCGTCCCCGGTAGGTATCCCCACGGGCTAACGCGCCGCAGGCCGGAGGACAAGAACATCGGGGGCGACGGATTTCAGCTGATCGCAACAGCGGGCCCAGGCGTCCATCAACTGGCGGCGCTTCTGGAAGAGATCGCCGCGCCGGTAGGCTGCTTCGACCTTGTCCGATACGGCATGCGCCAACGCCATTTCGACGACCTCAGCCGGGAAATTGGTGCGTTCGGCCGCCCAGTCGCGGAAGGTCGAGCGAAAGCCGTGCACGGTCAGCTCGCCGTGGCCCATCCGCCGCAGCAGCATCAGCATCGCCATGTTGCTGAGCGGTTTGCCGCGATTGGGGCCCGCGAAGATGACTGGTGCATCCTCGCGCGGCCTCCGCAGCTGGGCCAATGCTTCGAGGAGTGCAATCGCCGGGGCCGCAAGTGGCACGCGGTGTTCCCGGCCGGCCTTCATCCGTTCAGCCGGCACCGTCCATATGCGCTCGGCGAAATTGACCTCGTCCCATCGGGCGCCGATGACCTCGCCGGTGCGGCCCGCAGTCAGAACCGCGAATTCGAGGGCGCGCGCCGCCATGCCGTCCTGGCGACGCAACTCGGCGACGAATGGCGCGATCTCGTCGTAAGGAAGCGCCGCATGATGCCAAGCGGGCCGGTCGCCCGTCGCACGGCCCGCTTGGCACTCGCCGGTTTCGGAAGGAGGCTTTCGAGGCAGCCCTTCCAGCGAGCCGGATTCTCGCCGCGGCGGAATTTGCGTACGCTCGCCCAATCGAGCACGGCCTCGATTCGCTGACGGACGCGCGTCGCGGTTTCGGTCTTAGTCGACCAGATCGGCTCCAACACCTTCACGATAAGGCCTTCGTCGATCGCCTGTACCGGCAGGTCGCGGAATGCCGGGTAGACGTAGGTTTCGAGCGTCGACGGCCATTGTGCGGCGTGTTTGGCATTGCGCCAGGTCGGCCGGTGCGCCTCGATGTACCGCTCGGCGCATTCCTGGAACGTTATCGCTTTCGCCCGGTCGAGCCTGGCGGCCTGACGTTGCGCCTGCCTTGCGCCAAGCGGATTGATGCCGTCAAGGAGTTGCTCACGGCAGCGCCGCGCGCGCTCGCGCGCTTCCTTGAGCCCGATCGTATGCAGCGGCCCGAGCCCCATCTCGTGCGGTTTGCCGCCGAACTTGTAACGGAAGATCCAGCTGCGCCTGCCGCCGGCGCCCACGCAGAGATAGAGGCCGGCGCCGTCGGCGTGCATGCCCAGCCCTTTGCTCTTTAGGCCGATCGCCGACAATCTGTCGATCGCCTTTGCCATTTCGGTCCCACGTTCCGTCCCACACCTCTAAGCCGGATAATGGCGAAAACCGGCGAAGGTGTCCAGAGCTAGTGGTTCTAACAGCTTTTGATTTATAATGTTTTTCTATTCGCGTGCTTCCGCGTACCTTCGCTGCTGGCGGAGGGGGCGGGATTCGAACCCGCGAGACGATTCATCACCGTCTACACACTTTCCAGGCGTGCGCCTTCAACCGCTCGGCCACCCCTCCCTCGCGCGCCGCCTGGTGCGGCTGCTCTGCGAGCTTAGCGATGCGGATGCCGCGGCGCAACTTGCACCTGGCGCGCAAGTGATGTGATGGCCAAAAAACGACGTTACGAGACGGCCCGCGCCGCCGGCCCGGAACCGGTAAATACCTTTTAGATTTGTCCTCGGGCGAGGGTGTTTAAGATTTTTTCCAACGGACCGGCAACCGGCTTTTCTTGGACCTGTCGCGCGCCGCAAACGTTAGCCGCGGCGGAGGACAAGGCATGGTGGTCTTCACCACGATCTGGGGATTATCGGCACTGGCCTATCTCGGCATGGCTGGCCAGGTGTCGGTCGCCGAGATCGGATTGGCGTTTGCTTGCGGCCTGATTGCTGCCTTTTGGGCAATCGCGCTGGAAACCGTCGCCGAGATCCACCTTCGTTTTGAAACCGCCGCCGGCGCAGCAGCGGTGCGGGCGCTGGCCAATCTTCCGCGCGCCATTGCCAAAGCCGCAATCGCACTCGTCAGCCGGCGCGGCGGCGCGGTCGTCCGTCAGCAGTTTATCCGCGGACGCGAACAGATGCCGGCCGATGCGGCGCGGCGCGCCACGGCGCTGCTGGCGATGTCGCTCGCGCCTGACAAATTCGTCCTCCGAATTCCGCTCGGACGCGACGAGATCGAGCTTCATACCCTGGTGACGAATTCGGCTGTGGCGAATTCGACGTCGGCCGATTTGCGGTGGCCGGTATGACGCCCTGGCTGGTGGCGGCGATCGGGCTGGTTCCGGCACTCGGCGCGGCGGTGATCATGTGCGCGCGGGGAAACGCCGCGGCGCGGCTGGCTGCGGTTCAGCTCGCCGGCTCGATCGCGGTTCTGCTCCTGGTCGTCTTGACCTTTGCCCTTGATCAGCCTTCGTCGATCGATCTCGCGCTGACCCTGGCACTTTTGACATTGCCGGCGACACTGCTTTACGCGTTGTTTCTGGAGCGATGGCTGTGACCGGGGTCGCAGGGATCGCGGTCTCGGTGCTGCTCGGGCTTGCGGTATTGGCGGCATGGCTTGCCTGTTTCGCGCTCCTGCGCTTTCGAGCCGCACTGGATCGGCTGCACTGCTCGGCCTTTGTCAATGCCGCCGGCGGGGGGTTCGTTGCCGCGGCGGTTCTGGTGCAGGACCGGGCGACCGACCGGTCGCTGAAGGTGCTGGCGATACTTGCGATCCTTGTGCTGGGCAGTGCGGCGCTGAGCCACGCAGTCGGTCGCGCGATCCTGTTGCGCGACGGGACCGGGTCGTCATGACGGTCCTGCTCGCCGCTTTGTTCCTGCTGGTTGCGCTGTCCGGAACCGGAGTCGTGCTGACGCGCGAGCCGCGCCGGCAGGTTTTTGCGCTTGCCGTGAATGGCACGGTCCTGACCCTGCTGTTCTTCGCATTGCAGGCCCCGGATGTCGCATTGTCCGAGTTGGCGGTGGGAACCGCGGCGACACCGCTGCTGTTCCTGGTGACTTTGGCTGCCGTCCGCATCAGCCGGCACCGATGAACCGGCGATGGCGCATCGCCCTCTTGGGGCTCGCGGGGATATGTCTGACCCCGGCGATCTGGCGCGTCGCCACGGCACTGCCTCGCTTTGGTGAGCCGAGCGAGCAGTACGGGCCGGCGGTCAATCGGCTTGGCCCGGCGCTGCGGCATGTTTCCAACATGGTCAGCGCGGTCAATTTCGACTTTCGCGGCATCGATACCCTCGGCGAAGAGTTCATGCTGCTGGGGGCGATTACCGGTGCCGTGGTGCTGCTGCGCGGTGCGCGTGGCGAGGATTTGACCGCCAAAGCCGCCCGTCTTCCCGGCCGGCAGGTGATCGGGCGGGCCGAGTCGACGATCCTGATCTGCCGATTGTTCAGCCCGGCGATCATGCTGTTTGGTCTCTACATGGCGCTGCATGCGATGGTCACGCCCGGCGGCGGGTTCCAGGGCGGCGTTGTCATCGCCTCCGGGCTGTTGCTGACCTATCTCGGCGAAGGTTATCGCGGCTGGCGCCGATTGATCGCCTCGCCGGTGCTCGCCGCACTCGAAGGCGGCGGCGCGCTGCTGTTCGCGCTTGCCGGGCTGGCGCCGATGGCAGCCGGAGGCGCCTTCATGCAGAACGTGCTGCCGCTGGGCACCTTCCGCGACGTCTTTTCCGGCGGACTTATGCTGGTGACGAACGCCGGGGTCGGGCTCGCGGTCACCGGCGGGTTCGGCATGCTGTTCCTTGAATTCCTCGAAGAGACGCGAGCAACACAGTCCGAGGATACGCGATGACCGTTCTGCCCTGGTTTGCCGCCGCCTGGCTGTTCGCGATCGGCATCTATGGCATCGCCTCGAGCCGCAACCTCATCCACCTGATCGGCTGCCTGTCGGTCTGTCAATCCTCGACCTATGTGCTGCTGCTTTCAGTCGGATACCGCTGGGGTGCGGCGGCGCCGATCTTTTACGACCACCCGCCGGGGACGATGGCGGTCGATCCGGTGGTACAAGCCCTGGTGCTGACCGATATCGTCGTCGGTGCCACGGTCACTGCGCTGCTGCTGGCGATGGTCTTGCAGGTTGGCCGCAAATACGGCGAACTCGATCCGCAGAAACTGCGACCGCTGGTGGCCCGGGCGCATCGGTGAGCCCGGCTCTCGACCTGATCCCGCTGGCCGTGGCGTTGCCGCTGGCCATCGCCGCGGCCCTGCTTGCAGCCTCGCATTTCCTGCCGGCCCGCCTGCCCGACATCGTCGCGACGCTAACCGCCCTGACGGTGGCCGGGATTTGCGCGGTGTTGGCGGTCGAGAGCGATCGGCACGGGGTCTTGACCTATTGGTTCGGCGGCTGGACGCCGCGGCCCGGGGTGGTCCTCGGCATCGCCTTTGGCGTCGATCCGGCGAGCGCATTGATTGCCAGCTTTGCCGGGCTGTTGTTCGCCGCGACCCTGGTGTTTGCCTGGGGCTATTTCGACGAGGTGCGCGCTCATTTTCACGTGATCATGCTGCTGTTTCTGGCGGCGATGGTCGGGTTCTGTCTGACCCGCGACCTGTTCAACCTGTTCGTCTGGTTCGAGGTGATGAGCGTTGCGGCGTTCGCGTTGACCGCCTACCGGCAAGAGATGCCGTCGCTGGCCGGTGCGCTCAATTTTACTGTCACCAATAGTCTCGCCAGCTTCATGATGCTGGGCGGGGTCGGACTGATCTACGCCCGCGCCGGAGTGCTCGATTTTGACGCGCTGGGACATGCGGTGGCGCGGACCGGTCACGATCCGGTAATAACCGGCGCGTTCTGCCTGTTGGCAGCGGCGCTGATGATCAAGGCCGCGATCCTGCCATTCCATTTTTGGCTATCCGATGCGCATGCCGTGGCGCCGAGCCCGGTCTCGGTCATCTTTTCGGGGATCATGGTTGGTCTTGGCCTGTTCGGGCTGGCCAAGCTGACGTTTCAGGTGTTTGCGGCATCGGCCGAAGCGCGGTTTTTGTTCCACGGGCTGTTCATGGCGCTCGGTGCGGCAACCGCTGTGGTCGGCGCGCTGATGACGCGGGGTCAGCGCCATCTCAAGCGCATGCTGGCGTTTTCGACGATCAGTCATATGGGGATCATGCTGATCGGGCTTGCCGGTCTTTCCGCCACCGGGGTTGCCGGCTTCATGCTGTACCTGGTCGGTCACGGCCTGGTAAAGGGAGCGCTCTTTATGGTCGTCGGCGTATTGCTCGCCGCGTGTTCCAGGGTCGACGAACTCGAACTCGCCGGATCCGGGCGCGACCTCTTACCCGCCGGTGTAGCGATGGCGCTCGCCGGCTTGCTGCTTGCGGGCGCACCTTGGGGCCTGCTCGACGCCGGCGCGCGCCTCGTTGGCGATGCCGGCACGTCAGCCGCGGGACCTTGGATCGCTGCCGCGATCCTGACCGGCAGTGCGCTGACCGGGGCTACGGTGCTGCGCGCTGCCGGCCGCATCTTCCTCGGTCTCGGCCCCGTCCCCGACCGGGAAGAAGCGGCTTCCCCCAGTACCGAGGAGAGCGAGCAGAGCACCCGACCGCTATGGCTGATGATGACCCCGATCGTCTTGCTGCTCGCCTTGGCGTTATTTCCCGGCAGGCTGGCGGCGGCGGCGGCACCCGCTCTGGTCGGCCGGTTCGCCCCGGTTTTCGCCGGGCACCTCCACGGGTTTGCTTTCGAGCCGCGATCCTCGACTTTGGCATGGGTATCAACCGCCATCGCCGTTGTCGTCGCCACCTATGATCTTGCCCGGGACCGCCTCCCGAGAATCGCGGTGTCGATCATCGATCGCGTCACCGACCTGCCCTATCGGATGGTCAATTCCGTTCATAGCGAACTGGTTGGCGACTACGTGGTGTGGATCACCGTGGGTCTGGCCGCTTTTTCGGTCACGCTCGCGTTCGGCTGAAATCGCAGAGCGTGGCGGGCGGCCGGAAGCGGGCGAAATCTCCACGCTCAGAAGCGGCAGAACCGTCTCGGTCTGATGCTGTTGAGGAGATGGTCTCGTCTGATCGACCGGCGCTTTCTTTTGGGCTCGCCGTTGACTGCAGCTGAAGGAGAATTGAGCAGATTTTACGGGTGGAAGTCGTCCCGCCGGCGCTGTGGATTGCTCGGTCGAGCGGTACGGGTCCGCCCGGTTGGGCGCCGCGCACGCCAAATGCATCGGCCCGCTCGGGCGATGAAAGGCCGCCTATCGGGTCAATTTTGTGGCAGCTGGCGCGTTCGGTCGCCTGATGTACGCGCGAAACTTCCACGCGCGTGGCTGATCGGATATCGCAGCAGCGCAGTTCAGCAAGTTATCGAACGGCGAGCCGTAAAAATTTCCGGGCATTAGGCGTCCGCCCTGCAGCCGGTCGCGTTCTGCAAGCACTTTCAGGTGCGGCAAATAGTCTAGGAATATCTCGATATCCGTTGTCGTTTGATCGCGTGAGAGCGGGCGCCATGGCAAGGAATCAGGCCTGCAGCGCTGGTCCGCAGCCCTCAGGAGCGAGGGGCGCCGGACACTGCCGCGAGCTTGCGGCAAATGCGCGCTCTCGCATCAGAAGCACCTGGCGGCCGATTGTTGGTCAATCACCATTGGTAGAGAGGTTTCCTTTTGTCTCCACCGGAATGGGCAATGCAGGGACCGGGCAGGTTCCTTTTGCATTACGTGCTTCGACAGTCGGCGAGCCACTTCGTCGTCCTCGCCTCGGTGCTGGCTGCAGTGGCCTGCGCCATCGGCTCGCAATACGGTGTCAAAAATCTGGTCGATGCCCTCGGTTCAGCCGGTTCGCCCGGCACCGGGGAAGTCTGGGCGGCGGTTGCCCTGCTGCTCGCCTTGGTTGCCGGCGACAATCTGCTGTGGCGTGTCGCCGGCTGGGTCGCGGCCCGCGCCTTTGTTGCGGTTGGCGGCGACCTGCGCATCGACCTCTTCGAGCATCTCTCCGGCCACAGTTCGCAATACTTCACCGACCGCTTCCCCGGCGCTCTTGCCGGCCGCATCACCACCGCCGCCAATGCCGCCTTCAGCCTCGAAAATGCATTGGCCTGGACGACATTGCCGCCGGCCGCGGCGGTCGTCAGCAGCATTGCCGTCCTTGGACTGATCAACTGGCGGATGATGGCGGTGCTGTCCATCGTCACGGTACTGATCGGCGCGGTCATCTGGCGCTTTGCCTGCCGCAGCCGGCATTTACACGATCGCGTCGCCGATCGTGCCGCGACGGTAACCGGGGATCTGACCGACGTGGTCGCCAATATCGGGCTCGTCCGCGCCTTTGGCGCTGCCAAGCGCGAGCGAAGGCGGTTGTCGGGTGGGATTGACCACGAAATGGTGGCCCAGCGGGAGAGCCTGCGTTCACTCGAGCGGCTGCGGCTGTTTCATGCGCTGTGCGTTTTTGCGGTGTCGGCGGGGGCCCTGGTGTGGTCGGTCATGCTATGGCGCGCCGGCGAGATCACGACCGGCGATGTTGTCCTGACGACGACCCTGGGCTTTACCGTATTGCACGCCTCGCGCGATCTTGCGATGGCAATGGTCGATCTGATGCAGCATTTCGCAAAGCTCGGCGAAGCGGTTCGCGTGTTGTGCCTGCCGCACGAGATGAGCGATCGACCGGACGCGCGGCCGCTGATCAACTTTGGTGGCTCGGTCACGTTTCTGAACGTCAGCTTCAGCTACCCGGATGATGCGCGCACCCTCCAGGACTTCACATTGCACATCCCGGCCGGACAAAAGGTCGGGTTGGTCGGCCGGTCCGGTGCCGGCAAAAGCACCGTTCTTGCGTTGCTGCAACGCCTCTACGATCCCGAGCGCGGCCATGTGCTGATCGACGAACAGGACATTGCCGAGGTTACGCAGGAGAGCTTGCACCGGTCGATTGCCGTCGTCCATCAGGACACCTCGCTGTTCCATCGTTCAGTCATCGAGAATTTGCGCTACGGCCGACCGACGGCCACCGATGACGAGGTCGGGCATGCCGCGGCTGCCGCTCATTGCCTCGAATTTATCCATCGGATGCCCCAGGGTTTTGATACGGTCATCGGCGAGCGCGGGTTGAAGCTGTCGGGCGGACAGCGCCAGCGGCTGGCAATCGCCCGGGCCTTTTTGTGCGATGCGCCGATCATCTTGCTCGACGAGGCGACATCGTCACTCGACAGCGAGTCTGAGGAGCTGGTGCAGGAAGCGCTGGCGCGGCTGGTCAATGGCCGCACCGTAATCGCCGTCGCCCATCGCCTGTCGACACTTCACGCTTTCGACCGCATCGTGGTGCTTGAACGCGGCGCCATCATCGAGGACGGAGCGCCGGAGGAGCTGTTGCGGCAACCCGGTTTGTTCAGCCGGATGGACCAGCGCCAGCGCCGGGTGTCCGACCGATCATGATGCGGATCTGCCCTATCGGGCATCATCCGTCAGTGCTGATCGCGGCAGGGATTATGGCAATTGGTGGTCTGGCGAGCACGCGGCAGCCGGGACTGGCGGCGACGGTGGAGCTCATATCATCTGCCGGACCCGCGGGGCAGGGGGCGGCAGCGGCCACCCCGGACCAGGGGCCCGCTTTGTCAACGGCAGGCGCGAAGCCTGGGTCAAAACCGGCCGCGCCGACCGCCGCTCCACCGCTCCCGGCCCATCTCGAGCCGCTGGCACTGCACGATTACACCGGCATCCTCGGCAAGAAAATCGTTGGGCCGGACGGCAAGGAATTGGGTCTCGTGGTCGATGTCCTCGTCGACGCACAAGGGCACCCGCGCGCAGCGGTGATCGACTTTGGCGGGTTTCTCGGCGTCGGCAGTCGCAAGATCGCCATCGACTGGCGGCTGCTGAAGCTGACGCCGGGACAGCCCGATTGGAAAATTTCGCTAAACCTCGACCGCGCCGAGATCCAGGCAGCACCTGAATACAAGCCCGATGAAGCCTCGGCCAAGATCGTCGGGCCAGCGCCGAAGGCGTCGCCTTTGCCTGCCAAGGACAAATGATCGGACCGAGGGCGTGGGTGCAGCAGCCAAGCAAGGCAAGAAGCGGCCGGCGCCGTCGGCTGAGCGCTCGCTTGACTGGCTGAACCTGTTCGTCGGCAATATCCAGACCGGTTTCGGACCGTTTATCGCCGTCTACCTGACAACGCGGGGATGGACCGAAACCTCGATCGGTTTGGCACTCAGCCTCGGCACGGTCGCTGCCATGGCGAGCCAGATTCCTGCCGGCGCACTGGTCGACGCCATCCGGCACAAGGCCTGGGTCGTCATTCTCAGCATTCTCGCCTTCAGCATCAGCGCCCTGCTGTTCGCAATACAGCCGGCGCCGCTGGCGGTCTACGTCGCCGAGATCTTGCACAGCTTTTCGAGCTGCACGCTGAGCCCGGCCATAGCCGCGATCAGCCTCGCCGTGGCGGGACCGGCGGTCCTCGGTTTGCGCTTTGGCCGCAACGCCCGCTTTGCCGCGATCGGCAACGGCGTCGGCGCGGTGATGATGGGCGCTTGCGGATACTATGTTTCGGCGCAGTCGGTCTTTTTTCTGACAGCGGCGCTGAGCCTGCCGGCCCTTGTACCGCTGTCGACGCTGGTTCGTGTCGATCATACAGGCGTCCAAGCCGCCGGCAACGGCACGGTCCGGACGAAGCATGAACGCCCGACCCAAGTGCTGACCGATCGGCGGCTCCTGACATTCGCATGCTCTGCCATGCTGTTCACGCTCGGCAACGCCGCGATGCTGCCGCTCATCGGCAATACGCTGACCAAGACCGTCGGCGCCGCGGCGGACCTCGTCATCGCGGCCTGCATCGTGTTGCCGCAACTTATCGTGGCGCTGCTCTCGCCCGCGGTCGGGCGCATGGCCGAGACCAAGGGAAGACGCGTCATCCTGCTCTCGGGCTTGATAAGTCTCCCGATCCGGGGGGTGGTGTTCGCGCTGCTCCCCTCGCCGGTCCCGATCGTGCTGGTGCAGGCATTGGACGGCCTTGCCGGCGCTTGCCTCGGCGTCCTCGTTCCACTGATCACGAGCGACATCGCCGGCCGTTCGGGTCATTACAACCTCGCCCTTGGCTTTGTCGGTTTTGCCGTCGGGATCGGCGCGACATTGAGCACGGCTCTGGCCGGCTGGATCGGCGACCGGCACGGCCAGCCGCTCGCTTTTGTGACCCTCGCCGCGTGCGGTCTCGCCGCCTGCGTCCTGGTCCTCAGTGCGCTGCCGGAGACAAAACCGGCGTGATCGCTCGCCGCGGACAGTCGAACCATGTCCCTGGGCCAGCCGGCCGGTTCCGATCATCACCGATTTGGACGCGCAACCATGGCAGCGCTACAGAGGGCAAGTCGCCAACGGGTTGCGGCAGAGCGCCGCGCCGCCTAACCATCGGGGTCTCGCGGCCATGCTCTGGTGCCAAATTCGGCTGCCCGATATCCGGCTGCCCGATATTCGGCTAATGCGTCGTCGGTCGCCCGCCAAGCTGTTCGAGCAACGGCCGCAACGCGTCCAACTCGGCGCCAAAGCCGGCCCAATCCCCGGCCTTCAAGTGATCGATTGCCTGATCGTAATGTTCGAGCGCGGCACGGGCGCGGGCATCGGCCGGGCCGCCCGATGATACACCGGCGGACACCGGAAACGGGTTGGCGGCTGGAGCCTCTCCGAACAGCGCGGCCAAAGCCGCGGGCAGCGTGTCCTCCATCACCACCCGATCGCCGTAAGCGGCAATGACCCGCTTGAGCTCTGGCAGCTGACCCGTCTCCGCCCGCAGATATAGCGGCGACACGTAGAGGATCGAGTTGTCGATCGGCACGACCAACATGTTTCCACGGATGACCCGCGAGCCCATCTGGTTCCACAACGAGATCTGCTGCGAAATCTGCGTGTTCTGGTTGATCCGCGCCTCGATCTGAAACGGACCGTAGATAAGTTTTTCCTTGGGGAACTCGTAAACGACGAGCTTGCCGTAGTCGGGCGGGTCACAGCGCGCGGCGATCCAGGCGATCATGTTCTCACGCTGGCTCGGCACCATTGGCAGCATCAGAAAAAACTCGGCATGCGGATCGCCCGGCAGCCGCATCATGATGTAGTAGGGCGCCATCCGCGCCGGCTCGCGGCGGAAGGCGCTATCCGGGGAAACCGGCTCGCGCGGGAACTGCCAAAGATCCTCGCGGTTGTAAAACACTTCGGGTGCGGTCATGTGGTAGGCGCGATATTCCAGCGCCTGGATGTAGAAGAGGTCTTCGGGGTAGCGGATGTGCTGTCGCAGATCCGCCGGCATTGCCGCGAGCGGTTGGAACAGCCCCGGGAAGATGCGCCGGTAGGTCGCGAGGATCGGATCACTCGGATCCGCGACATAGAACGCGACCGTGCCGTTATAGGCGTCGATCAGAATCTTGACCGAATTGCGGATGTAATCAATGTCCTGATCGGGCTGCGGCTCGGCGTAGGGAAACCAGTCGCTGACGGTATAGGCGTCTTCTATCCAATACAGCCGCCCGCCGCTGACAACGATATAGGGATCGTGATCGAGCCGCAGAAAGGGCGCTATCATCTGCGCCCGATCGCGGATATTGCGATGGATCAGGATCCTGCTGTCGGCGGTCAGATAGTTGCTCAAGAGGATATTGACGTCGCCCAGATACCAGGCGAACAGCGACCGCCAGCCGGCGCTGCCGATCGCGATGCCGTCCTTGCCGTCATAGGTGTTGTAGGCGTTGTCCTTCCCCTTGGGATAATCGAATTCAGGCGTAGTGCCCTTGACGATCACATCGTCGTCGGTGCCTTCACCAAAATAAATGCGCGGTTCGGTAACGGGCGGGCCGCCGGTGGCGACGGGCGGGATGTCCTGTAAATAAAAGAGCGGCAATCCTTCAGTCGATTTCTGCGTCACCGGCGACATGACGACGCCGTTGCCGTGGGTGAACAACAGATGCCGGTTGACCCAGGTCTGGGCATTGGCCGACAGCAGCGACGGCGCCAGTTCACGTGCGGCCACCGTCACCTGCTGGTACGAGCCGCCCAGATGGTAGCGATCGACATCGACATCATAGAATTTGTAATAGGTCCGAATCTCCTGCAGTTGTGCATAGGTATCCATTAGCGGCCGCCAGTCCCACAGCCTGATATTGTCGATCGTGCCGTGGTTGCGCTGCACCGCCTGAAAACTCAACCCCTCCGCTGCTGGAAACGGCTTTACCGTGACTTGCCGTAGATTGTAGGCTTCGCGGGTGAACTCGATGCTGCGCGCGAGATAGGGCTTTTCCAGCTGCAGTTCGCTCGGCTTTACATAAAGGCGCTCGAACACTGCGGGCACCAGCCCGGTAAAGACGATCGATCCGCCAAAGACCAGCGCCACCCCGGCAATAACGAGTCCCAAACGGCGGCGCTGGATATTGACGCATGCGGCGATCGCCGCGACCGCAGCGAGAACAACGAGGATCCACAGACCGGGCAGCCCGACATGGCTGTCGGCATAGCCCGCCCCGACCACGACGCCATTGTCATCATAGAGCAGCATGTAGCGATCAAGCAGAAAGGAGTACGCCTTGATCGCGAAATAGAGGCCCAAGAGTGCCGAGCCGTGGGCAATCGCGGCCGGCGAAATGCGCCAAGGATAACGTTCAATATTGATCTGGCCGTGCAGGAAATATACCGCAGCCGCGATCATCGCGCTCAGTGCGATGATCCACAGCATCCAGTTCTTCAGCGCGACATAGAGCGGCAGGGAGAAAAGATAAAAGCCGATGTCGCGATCAAACAGCGGATCGCGCGCGCCGTACGGCACCTGGTAGACAAACCGCAGGATCAAGTCCCAATTTCCGGTTTCGCCGATCGCGATCAGGATCCCGAGGACGAGAGCGGCAACGAGGATCAAAAGGCGCCACGGCAACAGCGGACCCGGAGGCGGCAAGTTCGCCGCGGCGGGTTGGGCCCGCACCGTCGTCAAGGCCTGTTCGAACACCGCCGGCAGCCGGCTGCGCCGTCGCTGCGACGCCAACCGCAGGGCGAGCGCTCCGTCGACCCAGAGCAACAACGCCGAGACCGCAAAGACCGTGGCAAAGACCGCCGCCTTCGTGGCAAAGACGGTGCGGAACACGCCGGCATAGCCGATTGACGAAAACCACGCCCAATCGACGATGAGACCGCTGATGCTCCCGAGCACCAGAAGAGCGACGAAGATTGCGGCGCCGACCCAGCCGATCAGTCTCCACGGCATGTCCTCTCCCCACCCATGCTGTTAAGACAGAGAGACTGACAGCATATGATGCTTTAGCAAGCAGCCGGTTCGGGCGTTCGCGAAGCTGCTGCCCGGCAGGTCGGAAGTGCCGCAAGCCGGCAAGGAGCCGGTATTATCCGCTTGCCGATGTCGTTTTCCCGGGAACCCGAAAACGGAGGTTGAGCGAGACCTCCGCACTCGTTTCCCAAGCCTCACGGCAGCTGGAAGTGCGACCGGCGGGCGAGCCGCGGCGGGTCCGCCACTACCATCGCCTCTCGGGAGACCAGCCCCGCAATGAGCCAGCCCGTCCGGCACTGCCGCACAAGTCTCCGGGCAGGCGCGCCCAGGGCTGCCCGGCGCTGCCGTCATCAGTAGCCGTCATCAGTAATAGTGGGCGCCGCCGTTGACGTGAATGGTCTGGCCAGTGATGAAGCCGCCATCGTCGCTGACCAGGAACAGGCAGGTGGCGGCGATCTCGTCGACATGTCCTTGCCGGCCGAGCGGGATGCCCGACGCATTGGGGACTCGGCCCTGATACCATTCGGGATTGTCCCGTCTTGTATCGATGCTGCCGGGAGAGACGACATTGGCGCGGATGTTGTGTGGCGCGAATTCCGAAGCCAGCGCCCGAGCCAGACCGATCAACCCCATCTTTGCCGCCGAGACGTGGGCGCGTCCGCTGCCGCCGGTGAATGCCCCGTCACCGGTAAAAAACAGAAGTCGGCCATAGCGGTTTTCGACCATGCCCTCGATCACCGCCTTGCAGCAGTAGATGGCGCCGTCGAGGACGACGCCGCGCACCCGCTCCCAATCCGCAATCGTCACTTCGGTGAAGGGCTTGTGCGGCCGGATCGCGGCATTGTTGATCAGGATGTCGACGCGGCCGAACTCCGACATTGCACGCGACACCATCCGATCGACCTCGTCCTTTTTGGCGACATCGGCAATGACGGCGATCGCCTTTGTCCCGCGCTCGCGGACCTCGCGGGCAACGGCCTCGGCCTCGGCCTCGTTGGCGCGGGCATTGACGACGATTTGCGCTCCCTCGCCTGCCAGTTTCAGCGCCGTTGCCCGGCCGATGTTGCGGCCCGAGCCGGTGATCAGCGCCACTTTGCCGTCGAGCTTACCCATCACAACCTCCCCATAACCTTGCTGGCGATCCAATCTGTCTTCGTCGAGGAAATCTTACCGTTCGGGGCCGATGGTAGCGCAGCCTCGCGGCACCCGCCAAATGCTTCCGCCGAGCGGGCGCTGCCGGGTTCTCGGACGATTGATCCCGAACCGCACCGTGATAGGCTCGGCTGTGCGAGGCGGCGGATATAGGTGGAGGGAGCGATGGCGAAGACTCGTGGCACCGGGTTGCTGATGGTATGGACCGACATCGACCCCGAATTCGAGGCCGAGTTCAACCGCTGGTATGATGAGGAACACATCCCGCGAATGCTGCAGATTTCCGGGTTCTTGAGCGCCGGACGCTATGCGGCGGTCAAGGGCGGCCCCAAATACCTCGCGATTTACGAGCTTGAAGACCATAACGTGCTGCGCAGCTCGGCCTATCTCGACTCGCAAAAATATCAACCCTCGGCGGCGCGGCAAAAGTCCGGGACCAGCCGCATCGGACGCAATTTTCTGCGCAACGCCTACCGCCAGATCTTTCCGGTGCACACCAACCCGATCGAGCAGACGGCGGAAATGGCGCCGGTTCTGCAGATGGGTCGCATCGACGTATCGAGTGCCGTCGACGAAGAATTCAACGACTGGTACAACACCGTCTACATCCCCGGTTATTTGACGGTGCCGGGCTGCATCAATGCCCGCCGCTACGTCGCCGTCGAGGGCCAGCCGAAATATCTGACGCTTTACGAATTCGAAAACACGCGGGTGCCGGAAAGCGAGGCGTGGATCCGGACCCGGGACAGCAATCCGTGGACCCGCCGGGTACGCCCGTATCTGCGGCACGACGAAGGCTCGCCCGGCGTCTACCGGCGGATTTTACCAAGGCAATGATTTCGGTCTGGCCGTGATAAATGCCGCCCCGCGACATCGCTGGCCGGGCTCGCCGTCGGCAGGCCGGTGTCGGATCCGTCTGGGTGCTGGGAACGAGAACACGGATGTCGTAGCCTGCCGCAGATCCGAACGAAGGGAGCTTGCGGCGATGAAACACGACACGCGGCGTCTTTGGATCGAGAACGGCACGTTGATCGACGGCTCCGGGCAGGATCCGGTCGCCAACAGGGTCATCGTCGTCGAGGGCGACCGGATCACCCATGTCGGTCAGCCAGACGGCGCGGTGCGGCCGCAAACCCCGCAGGATCGGGTCATCGATGCCTCGGATAAATTCATCCTTCCCGGGCTGATCGACGCCCACTGCCACATCTCGCTGCATCAGGGCGCGTTGCCCGGCGTCCGCTATACGTCGAGCGCCGAGTTTTGCACCTTGTGGGCAGCGCGCGCGATCGGCCGGGTGCTGCGCGCCGGCGTCACCGGTATCGCCGTCCCGGGCGGCAAATGGTTCACCGATGTGACGGTCCGCGAAGCGGTCGCCGGCGGGTTGCTAGAAGGGCCGCGCATGGTCGTCGCCAGTCGTGCGCTCAGCAATTATGGCGGCATCTTTGATCCCGACCCCTATCCCGCCTGGGAGGGAAGCCCGAGCGATGCGGCCGGCGTCCTATGCAACACCCGCGACGAGTTCATCCGCGAGACCCGCAAGCAGTGCAAGCGCGGCGTTGATCTGATCAAGATTGCAGACTCCTATTGGGGCGATCTACAGACCTGCGCCGATGACGAGATCGCGGCGGTCGTTGACGAGGCGCATCGTCACAATGTCAAGGTCGCGATCCATTCGCGCGGCTCGACTTCGACCCGGGCCGCGGCCAAGGCCGGCATCGACCTGATCTACCACGGCGATCTGGCGAGTGAGGACGACCTCGACGTCGTCGCCAAGGCCGGCGTGCCGATAGCGCCGGTGCTGACCGCACCCTGGATTGGGGTCGAGCACGGCGTCGGCCGGGCCGTTGGCGGTCCTTCGATCGATCGGCTCAAGGCGCAGCTCGATCAAAGCTACCAGATGATCCGCAATGCCCGCGACCGCGGCATCCCGGTATTGAGCGGCAGCGACACCGGCAATGCCTCAGCCTTTCATCACGGCCGCTGGCACGGCAAGGAGGCCGAACTTTTCGTCAACGAGGTCGGCATGACGCCGGTCGAGGCGATCGCCGCCAACACCAGCCGCAATGCCTGGCTGTTGAACCTCGACGGCCAGCTCGGAATCGTCGGGCGCGGAATGCTCGCCGATATCGTGATCTGGAACCGCGACCCGGTCGCCGACATCACCGTGCTGCAGCGTCCCGACGAGATCTCGGTCGTCATCAAGAATGGCCGGATCGTCGAGCGCGACGCCCTCGGCTTTCTGCCGCTCGCCGATGAGCCGCAGCGCGCCCGGATGTTCGCCTAACTCGCACGCCCGAGCGGGCCGCCTCGGTCTCGCGCGTGCGGTTCGAGCAAACCCGCAGATTCCGCACCCGCCATCCGACGGTATGTTGGGGGAGCGCCATCGGTCGATCGCCCGGCGCTGGCTCAATTCTTGCGTCTCCCCGTCGGAGCGGCCGCAAACTGCATGTTGCGGCGATCGCATCGGCAATCGGAGGGTGGCGTGCCAAAGCAGTTTCATCTTGCCTGGTTCACCAATTTCACCGCCGGCGATTGGAATGCTCCGTTTTCCCATGGCGGCTCGCCGTGGGACGGCAAGTTTTTTGTCGAATTCGCGCAGGCGATGGAGCGGGCCTGCTTTGACTATATGATCCTCGAAGACACGCTGATGGTGTCCGAGGCGTGGGGCGGCACGGCGGAGATGTCGCTGAGTGGGGCGCTGCAGGTGCCCAAGCACGATCCGGTGCCACTGGCCGCGATGATAGCTGCCGCCACCTCGAAGCTTGGCGTTGTCGCAACGATGTCGACGATGGCCTGGCCCCCGTTCATGCTGGCGCGGGCGGCAGCCACCATCGACCACATTTCCGGCGGACGTTTTGGCTGGAATATCGTCACATCGGGTGAAGATGCGGCGGCGCAGCAGTTCGGTTTCGAAAAGCTGCCGCCGCGCGAGTTGCGCTACGCCATGGCCGACGAATACATGGAGCTGGTCTACCAGCTCTTCGCCTCCTGGGATGCGGATGCGGTCGTCAAGGACCGCGAACGCGGCGTTTATGCCGATTGGCGCAAGGTTCGCCCGATCCATTTCGAAGGCGAGTTCTTCAAGTGCCGTGGGCCGCTCAATACCGCACCATCGCCGCAGGGCCGCCCGACTTTTGTCCAGGCCGGCGGGTCGCCCCGCGGCCGCGCCTTTGCCGCCCGGCACGCCGACTCGATCATCGCCTCGGCCAACGGGGTCGCCGGCATGAAAGAGTATCGCGACGACGTGCGCCGCCATGCGATCCGCTTTGGCCGCAACCCGGACGACATCAAGGTCCTCTATCTGGTGTATCCGTTTCTCGGCGAGACCCGCGACGAAGCCTGGGCCAAATATCGACGCCTAGTTGGTTCGGAGGGGTTTGTTCAAGCCGCACTGGCGTCGGTTGGCCAGATCACCGACATTGATTTCTCGAAATTTCCGCTTGACGAACCGCTGCCCCGGATCACGACGAATGGCGAGCAGGGCTCGCTCGACCGGTTCGCCCAATGGGGCAGCGGCAAGACATTGCGCCAGTTAGCGATGGAGCGGTTTGACAATGGCCTTGAGCTGATCGGCACCCCTGACGAAGTGGCCGAGCGTATGGGAGCAGCGATCGAAGCAGTCGGCGGCGACGGCTTTCTGATCAGCACCCCGTTCCAGCGCGTCGGGCGTCGCTTTGTCAACGAAGTCTGCGAAGGCCTGGTCCCGGCCTTGCAGCGTCGCGGGCTGGTGCGAGAAGCCTATACGCGGCCGACCCTGCGCGAGACGCTGCGCGAATTCTAGAGCAGGATCGGAGCGCCGGGCGCTTCGATCCGATCGGATCGTAGTCTGGGCCGAATGAGGCAGGCGCGCCGTTGCGCTCTGCTGGGCTGCTGAACCCCCGGCCGCGCTTATGCATGGCGGCTGGTTCGGGTTGACGCAGACGTGACGTCGCAGGGCAGAGCCTTGAAACTGCCGCTATGTCGGTGCATCGCTCTATCCGGTGCCAAGGCAAAAAGAACCGGAAGAGGTTGCTGTCGATGTCACGAATCCTAGGGTTGTCGGCCGCAGCGGCGCTCGCGGCCGTGCTGTTGCTGAATGCCGCGAGACCATCGCAGGCCGCTTTGACCGCGGGCGGCATCACGCCCATGGCCGGGGAGTATCCGCTGGTGCTGGCGCAAGCCCCGGCAGCACCCGCGCCCAATGTCGATGCGAACATCGCCGAATTGCGCCAGCGGCTGGAAATCACCCCGGCACAGGAGCCGCAATTCAATGCGCTCGCCAACATCATGCGGCAGAATGCGCAGTCGATGCCGAGCCCGCCGCCACCGACCAATCTGAGCGCGGTCGAGGGCCTGCGAATTGCGATCCAGTATGGCCAGCGGGAGATCGACGGCATGAGGCGCATGCTGCCGGCCTTGCAGGCGCTTTACGCGGTTCTGACGCCGACCCAGCGACAAGCCGCCGACCAGGTGTTTCGACAGGGTCCGGGCGAATAACCGCCGCCTCTCGCGCACGCTTGCGCCCCGGCTGAGGGATGACCATTGGTCGATCCGGGCAGCGGGTTTCAGTCCGGTGATCCGAACGCGACCCACATTGCCCGGCAATCCGGCATGCCCAATCGCGGATCGGTGTCTCTGTCTCGGGCTGCCGTGTCCAGAATTGGCGCAAAGTCGCAAGCGCGATAATCTGTATTCGGGACGACATACCTGTTCCCAAGGCGGGAACAAGGCCACGACAGATGAGGCTGGCAATGACCGATTTTATCCTGCGCGGCGGTGAGGTCATCGACGGCAGCGGCAAGCCGCGATTTCGCGCCGATGTCGCGATTACGGGCGACCGCATCGCTGAAATCGGCGCCATCGGCCGGGCAACGGGTGCGCGCGAGATCGATGTAGCGGGCAAGATCGTGGCACCCGGTTTTATCGATGTGCACACCCATGACGACCGCGCCTTGTTCGCGACCCCTGACATGGCGGCAAAGGCGAGCCAGGGGGTGACTACCGTCGTCACCGGCAATTGCGGCATCAGCCTCGCCCCGCTCGCGATCGATCACGCACCACCGCCGCCGCTCGATCTGATCGGCGACGCGGGCGATTACCATTATCGACGCTTTGCCGATTATCTCGCCGATCTTGACCGCAACCCCTCGGCGACCAACGCCGCCTGCCTTGTCGGCCATTCGACATTGCGGGTCGGCGCGATGAGCGCACTCGACCGGCCGGCCGAAGCTGCAGAGATCGAACGGATGCGCGAATTGTTGCAGGAGGCGCTCGACGCCGGTGCAGTCGGGATGTCGAGCGGTCTCGCCTATGCTCCGGCCGAGCATGCTCCGCCGGCCGAGATCGAGGCGCTGGCCGCCCTGCTGCGTCCGGCGGGTGCACTCTACACGACGCATATGCGCAATGAGGGCGAGCATGTGCTCGCCAGCCTGGAAGAGAGTTTTGCGGTCGGGCGCGCCGCCGGGGTGCCGGTCGTGATCTCGCATCACAAGACGATCGGCCGCGCCAATTTCGGCCGCACCGCGCAAACCCTGCCAACGATCGCCGCCGCAATCGCAGGCCAGGAGGTCGGGCTCGACGCCTATCCCTACATCGCCTCGTCGACGGTGCTGAGTGCAGGACAGGCGGGGCGCGCTACCAAGGTGCTAGTGACCTGGTCAAAGAGTGCACCCGATCAGGCCGGGCGCGAATTGTCGGCGATCGCCGCCGATTGGGGTGTCAGCACCGAGGACGCGGTGGCACGTCTGCAGCCGGCCGGCGCGATCTATTGGACAATGGACGAAGCCGACGTTCAGCGCGTGCTGAGTTTTCCGCACACGATGATCGGCTCGGATGGGCTGCCGCACGATACCCACCCGCATCCGCGGCTATGGGGCACCTTTCCGCGCGTTCTCGGGCATTATTGCCGTGATCTCGGTCTCTTCGGGCTGGAAGAGGCGGTGCGGCGAATGACCGGGCTGCCGGCCGCCCGGTTCGGTCTCAGCAACCGCGGTGCGCTGGCCACCGGCGCTTATGCGGACATTGTGGTGTTTGATCAGGCAACCATCATCGACCGTGCCAGCTTTGAACAGCCGACGACACCCGCAGCCGGCATCGAACAGGTGTTTGTCAATGGCCGTCCAGTGTGGACCGAGGGCAAATCGAGCGGCGAACGCCCCGGCCGCGCCCTGCGCCGCCAAGGAATGCAGGCCGGCTCGCCCTGACCGGCGTGGCGACCAGATTTGCCGGCGACCCCGCGCCCCAAGGCCGGGAATGGCAACGGCGCCGATCAGGCAACGGCAAAGCGGCGGATCGCCTCGGCGCTGAAATTGAGGCCGAGACCTGGTGCCGCCGGCATCGCCAGCAGACCCTTTTCGGGGACCGGGACCTCTTCCCACAGATGGAAGAGCCGGGGCATGTATTCGACGGTCAGCCCGGTCGGCACGGCACCGACGAGGTGCAGGTGAATTTCCGGGACGCCGTGGCTGACGACCGGCAGGTTGAAGGCCTCGGCCATACCGGCGATTTTGAGCCACGGTGTGATCCCGCCCGAGCGCACCTGGTCGATCATCACAATATCGACCGACCGGGCTTCAAGCATGTGGCGGAACGGCGCGATGCCGTAAAGATACTCGCCGCCCGCCACCGGCGTCGCCAATGCCGCGCTGACCCGCGCCAGGCCGGCGTAATCGTCGTGCGCCGTCACGTCCTCCAGCCAGAACAACCCGACCCCGGCGTCCTCGACCCGCTTGCCGATGTCGATCGCCTGTTCCGGCCGCCAGCGCTGGTTGATGTCGCACATCAGATCCACATCGGGCCCGACCGCCTGGCGGATCAGCCGCGCCTGCTCGACCTCGCGCGCCGGCGAGGTGACGCCCGGCAGACCCAGCTGCATCTTGGTCTGGCGGTGGCCCTTTTCGCGCAACCGCTGGGCGGCCGTCAGCGCCTCGTCGAGCTTGAGACCGCGGCGGAGGGCGCCGCTCGCATAGGTCGCAATATGTTCGCGGCCGCCGCCGAGCAATTTCCAGAGTGGCAGGCCCAGCGCCTTGCCCTTGATATCCCACAACGCGACATCGATCGCCGACAACGCCATCGTAAATATCCCGGCGGGGCCGGCGCTGACCGCGGCAGCACGCAATTTCGCAGCGATCGCCTCGACCCGCATCGGGTCGTCGCCGACGGCGAGTGCCGCCAACTCGTCGACCGCATGGCGCAGTGTCCGGGTCAAGGCGCCCCCGAAATAGGTCACTCCCAGTCCTTCGACCCCGGCATCGGTGCCGAGCCGCAGCCACACGATCGGATTTACCGCGTTCGGGTTCTCCGAAAAGCCGCCGAGAGGCTCGTCATTCGGCAATGCGACAATGCCGGTCTCGACATTGGTGATTTTCATCGCTGGTTACCCCCCGAATAACACGCATTACGCCGCCGCGTAGCGGTCGATCGTCGCCTGGTTGAAATCGAGACCGAGACCGGGACGGTCCGACAAGACGATCTCGCCGCTTTGGCTGTCGAATTCGGCGACGCCGTCGAACAATTTGAGCATCCAGCCCATGTATTCGACGGTCAGCCCGTTGGGTGCAGCAGCGACGAGATGGGCGTGGATCTCCGGGATCACGTGGCTGACGACGGGCAGGTTGAAAGCTTCCGCCATCCCGGCGACCTTCAACCATGGCGTAATACCGCCGACCCGGGCGAGGTCGATCATCACATAATCGACTGAGCGGGCTTCGATCATGTGGCGGAATGGAACCATGCCCCAGACCAGCTCGCCGCCGCAGATCGGGGTCGCAAGCGCCGCATTGACCCGCGCCAACCCGGCGTAGTCGTCGTGGGCGGTGACATCTTCCAGCCAGAACAACCCGACCCCGGCATCCTCGACCCGCTTGCCGATATCGATCGCCTGCTCCGGCCGCCAGCGCTGGTTGATGTCGCACATCAATTTGGTATCGGGACCGAGAACTTCGCGGATCTTGACCGCGCGTTCGACCTCCCTGGCGGGCGTGGTATCGCCGGGCAGCGCCAATTGCATCTTGGCTTCGCGAAATCCCTTATCCTTGAGCTTGCCGGCCGCGGTCAGCACCTGATCAAGGGTCAGATTGCGGCGCAACGCTCCGCTCGCATAGGTCGCAATCCGCTGCCGCGCCCCGCCCAGCAGCTTCCACAGCGGCAGGCCCAACGTCTTGCCGCGAATGTCCCACAAGGCAATGTCGAGCGCCGCCAGCGCCAGCGTGAACATCCCCGCCGGCCCCGAGCCGCCGGCCGCAGCGCGCAATTTGGCGGCGATCGCTTCGACCCGATGCGGGTCTTCGCCGATCACGAGCGCGCCGAGATCGTCGACCGCGCGTTTCAACGCCGCGGTAATGGCACCGCCGTAAAAGGTGACGGCGATCCCTTCAACACCGTCATCGGTACCGACCCGCAAAATCACGATCGGCCGCGCCGCGTTCGGGTTTTCCGGCGTATTGGCCAACGGATCGGCCTCGGGCAGAACCAGGATCTGCGACTTGATGCTCGAAATCTTCACTGGCTTTCCTCCCCGATGTTGCGGCCTTCAATCATAGCACGCTAACGCGAGAAGATCAGTGCGGCGGCGATCGCCACCAGGGCGGCGGCGGCGATGTATAACGGGAGAACCGCAAGCCAGGCCCGCTTGGCCTGTTCGGCGGCGTGCGATGCGAGCGACTCGGCATGCAGCAGCACCCCTTCGCGCGACACGTTTTCAACAAAGTCTTCGACTTTCTGGACCAGCCGCGGCAGGCGCTCGACCGTCTCGGCTACGGTCTCGAGGCGGCGGCGCAATTGCGCTTCGGGGCCGCGATTGTCGCGCATCCAGCTCTCGATCAACGGCTGCGCCATCGCCCAGATGTTGATATTGGGATCGAGGCGGCGACCCACTCCTTCGACCAGCACCATCGTCTTTTGCAATAACAGGAGCTGCGGCTGGGTCTCCATATCGAACTGTTCGGTCACCTGGAACAGCTGGGCGAGCAGGCGCGCCACCGAGATCTCCTGCAGCGGCCGGCCGAGGATCGGCTCGCCGATGGCGCGGCAGGCCTGGGTAAAGGCGTCGATCGAGCGCGTCGACGGGACGTAGCCGGCAGCGAAATGGACTTCGGCCACCCGCCGGTAATCGCCGACCAGAAATCCGACCAGCATATCGGCGAGATACCAGCGGGTGTCGCGATCGAGCCGCCCCATGATCCCGAAATCGATGACGACGATCGCACCCGAGGCGTCGACAAACATGTTTCCGGGGTGCATGTCGGCGTGGAAAAAACCGTCGCGGAAAACCTGGTTGAAAAATGCGCCCGCGGCCTTGGCCAACACCGCCTCGATCCGGTGTCCGGCGGCGATCAGCCCGGCCCGGTCATCGATCCGCACGCCCTCGATCCGCTCCAGGGTCAACACGCCGCGGCCAGTGCGCGACCAGTCGATGCGCGGCACGTGAAAACTCAGATCGCCGGCGAAATTTTCGGCAAGTTCCGAGGCGGCGGCGGCTTCAAACCGCAGATCCATCTCAAAGGTGACGATTTCGGCGAGGGTGCGGACGATCTCGACCGGCTTCAGCCGGCGCGCCGGCGGATAGACCCGTTCGATCAACACGGCAAGCCAGTCAAACAGATCGAGATCGCGGGCGAATGCCTCGGCCACGCCGGGCCGCAAAACCTTGACCGCGACTTCCTGCCCGTCATTGCTGCGAGCGAAATGCACCTGCGCGATTGAAGCGGCGGCGATCGCGGTTTCGTCAAACGACTGGAACAGCGCTTCGAGCGGCTGACCAAATTCGCGCTCGATGGCAGCCCGCGCCGCCGCCCCCGGAACCGCCGGCAGGCGGTCCTGCAACCGCGCGAGATCAGCGGCGATTTCCTCGCCGAACAGATCGGCGCGGGTCGACAACAGCTGGCCGAGTTTGATAAAGCCGGGACCCAGCTCATCGAGGGCGGCGGCAAGGCGCTCGCCCGGGCGCGCCGCGACACGACCACGCCGGCGGGCGAAAAGCCCGGCAAGGCGCACATAGAACGCGACGACCGGCACTTCGGCAAACAGGAACAGCGCGTCGTGACGCGCCAGGATCAGACCGATCTTGGCGAGACGGGCGAGATTGCGCAGGCTGCGCAGCAGCCCGAATTTCGGCTGTCCGGCATCAAAGGCGCCAGGCGGAGTGAAGCGCAGCAATGCCCCCTGTCAGGTTGCGGTACCGCACCCGCTCCAGCCCGGCGCCGGCGATCATCTCGGCCAGTTCGCCTTGGCGCGGAAAGCCGCGAATGCTTTCGACAAGATAGGTATAGGCGTCGCGGTCGCCGGCGACGAATTGACCAAGCAGCGGCACGACGCGAAAGCTGTAGAGATCGTAGAACGGCTGCAGCAGCGGGGTGATCTCCGGAGTGAATTCGAGGCAGGAAAACCGGCCGCCCGGCTTCAGGACGCGCCGAGCCTCGGCGAGTGCGGCAGCGATATGGGTCACATTGCGCATACCGAAGGCGATCGTATAGAGGTCAAAGGTGCGATCGGCAAAAGGCAGCCGTTCGGCATCGGCGACCAGCCATTCCAGACCGTACAGGATGCCCCGGTCGAGCGCCCGGGCGCGGCCGATTTCGAGCATGCGCTGGTTGACATCGCAAACCGCGGCGCCGCCCTCGCCTCCTGCCGCGACACCGGGGTTTGGTGCCAGCCGCGGCAACGCGCGCAATGCCACGTCACCAGTGCCGCCGGCGACATCGATCAGGCGCTGCCCGGGGCGCGGTTTCAGCAAGGCGACCATTTCCGCCTTCCATTGCCGGTGGATGCCGCCGCTCATCAAATCGTTCATTAGATCATAACGTTGCGCGACGCTGTCAAAGATCGCGCGCACCACCGGCGCCTTCTCCTCTTGCGGCAGGTGCCGGTAGTCCCGCACCCCGAACGCCGTGGCGCTGGTTTCTTCCTCGCTCATCGGCAGAAGGATAGCGACATCGGATCGGCTGCGCCATGCTGCGGCCAATGGGTTCCTGTATCAATGGGTTCCTGTATCAATGGGATGCGTTGGCAAGGTAACGTCTGCGTGCGCGAGCGGGTCCAAGCTTCATCGCATGGGTGCCGCCTGGAATCCGGTTCTTCTAGGGAATAACGGCGGGGAGAATGCCCGAACTGCCTGAGGTCGAAACCGTACGGCGTGGGTTGGCGTTGAAAATGACCGGCCGACGGATCGTCCAGGCCGAACTGCGGCGCCCGGATTTGCGGCGGCCGTTCCCGCCGGAACTCGCCGAGCGGCTCGCCGGCGCCCGGATCGGGGCGCTCGGCCGGCGCGGCAAGTACATTCTGGTCGAGCTCGACAGCGACGGATTGCTGCTCCTCCATCTCGGCATGTCGGGGCGGATCACCACCGGTGATGCCGCGGCCCCGGCAGCGCTGCACGATCATGTCGTGCTGACCCTCGACGACGGCACAATCGTTACCTTTAACGACCCGCGCCGCTTCGGGACCTTGGATTACACCCGGCGCAGCGAGGCGTGGCGGCATCCGCTATTGGCCGGGCTCGGCCCCGAGCCGCTCGGACCCGACTTCACCGGCAACTACCTCGCGCAAAAGCTGGCCGGCAAGATGACCCCGATCAAATCGGCGTTGCTCGATCAGCGTGTCGTCGCCGGGCTCGGCAACATCTATGTCTGCGAAGCGCTCTATCGCGCCCGGTTGTCGCCGCGGCGGCTGGCCGGCACGGTCGGCAGCATCCGCGCCCAGCGGCTGGTAGCGTCAATCCGCGCCGTCCTAGAGGAGGCGATCGAAGCCGGCGGCTCGTCGTTGCGCGATTATGTCCAGACCAATGGCGAGCTCGGCTATTTCCAGCACCGCTGGGCGGTCTATGGCCGCGAGGGCGAGCCATGCCCCGATTGCGATTGCAGCGAGGGCGTGCGCCGCATTGTCCAATCCGGCCGCTCGACGTTCTTTTGCGCCAAGCGGCAGCGTTAGAGGATGATTATCGATGAGCGATCAGCGCTACCACAACATTTCCGTCGAGCGCCGCGGCGCGGTCGGCATCGTCACCCTCAATCGCCCGCAGGCGCTCAATGCACTGAACGCGGCGCTGATCAGCGAACTCGCCGCCGCGCTTGACGAATTGGAGGCCGACGATGCGATCGGCGCGATCGTTTTGACCGGCAACGACAAGGCCTTTGCCGCCGGCGCCGATGTCAAGGAGATGGCCGACAAGACCTATCCTCAGATTTATCTTGACGACTTCATCACCCGGGGGTGGGAGCGGGTGGCGCAATGCCGCAAACCGGTGGTCGCCGCGGTCGCCGGCTTCGCACTTGGCGGCGGCTGCGAGATTGCGATGATGTGCGACATCATCATTGCCGCCGACACCGCTCGGTTTGGCCAGCCCGAAATCACCCTCGGCACGATCCCGGGAGCAGGCGGCACCCAGCGCCTGCCCCGCTTTGTCGGCAAGGCCAAGGCGATGGATCTGTGTCTGACCGGGCGGATGATGGACGCCGTGGAGGCCGAGCGCGCCGGTCTTGTCAGCCGCATTGTCCCGGCTGCCGAGCTGCTGACTGAGGCGGTCAAGATCGCCCAGCGGATCAGCGAAATGTCGCGGCCGATCGCGATGATGGTCAAGGAAGCGGTCAACCGCGCTTACGAGACGCCGCTGGCCGAAGGCGTGCGCTTCGAGCGCCGCGTGTTTCACGCGAGCTTTGCGACCGAAGACCGCAAGGAAGGCATGGCCGCCTTTATCGAAAAACGCAAACCCTCGTTCCGCAACCGCTGACCCGACCAAGACCAGCGCATCCCTGTGGCGATCGGACTGGCTCCTGCCGCCTGCGGTTCGCCTGTCGCCTATTGTCATGCCTGGGAGGCGTCGCCGACCGGATGACCGCCGGGAGCGCTGATTGTCGGTTAGGCAGCAATTTTCCTGACAATCTCTCCGGCGCGAGAAAGCTGCCGTGCCACCCGGTCCCGGGGCGGTTTTATCGGGGGCTCCATGCACTGAGCGCAGGCCTCACCGGCAGATCATGGTTGGCGCTCATCGCCGGGAGGCTCAGGATAATGTGCGCTGCATCAACCTCTTTTCCGGAGCAGACCATGAGCGCGCATATGACCCCTGAACAGGTCCGTTCGAAAATCGACCATCCGATCGTCGACGGCGACGGTCACTGGGTCGAATACGACCCGGTGTTCAGCGACAAGATGCGCAAGGTCGGCGGCGATCTCGCCGCGGACGGGTTTTTGCAGGCGATGGGCCGGACCACCGAATTGTTGCGGATGTCGGTCGGCGAGCGCCGTGACAAGCGCCTCGGACAGCAGGCATTCTGGAGCCGGCAGACCGAGAACACGCTCGATCGCGCCACCGCGATGATGCCCAAGCTGCTCTACGATCGCCTCGACGAACTCGGCCTCGATTTTGTGATCGTCTACCCGACCGCCGGGCTGCGCTTTCCGCGCATCCAGGATGACGCGACGAGACGCGCGGTGATACGCGCCTACAACATCGTCTCGGCCGATTATTTCAGCGGTCTCGGCGACCGGCTGACCCCGGCGGCGATCATCCCGATGCACACCCCGGACGAAGCGATCGCCGAACTCGAATTCGTGACCAGGGAATTGGGTTCCAAGGTCGGCATGTTCGGCAGCAACATGGCCCGCAAGGTGCCGGCCGCCGCCGCCAACGATCCCGATACTGCGCGCTTTGCGGTATGGTATGACGTGCTCGGGCTCGACAGCGAGTATGATTACGATCCGGTCTGGGCGAAATGCGTCGAGCTCGGCATCGCACCGACCTTTCACAGCGCCGCCAGCAACCAGGGCCTGCGGCTGTCGCCGACCAATTTCACCTACAACCACATCGGCCATTTCGCCGCCGCGGGTCACGCGACCGCCAAGGCGATTTTCCTCGGCGGGGTCACCCGGCGCTTCCCGCAACTGCGGTTCGCCTTTCTCGAGGGCGGGGTCGGCTGGGCGAGCCAGTTGTTTGGCGATCTGATCGAGCATTGGGAGCGGCGCAGCGCCCAGGCGCTCGACCGCATGCATCCCGACAAGCTCGACCGCGCCAAGCTGCTGAGCCTCGTCGAGAAATACGGCTATGCCGATATGGCAGCGGCGTTGCGCGAGCGCGGCGGTCTGCCCGACCCCGATCTTGCCTATCTGACCGGCGGGGTCGAGAATATCGACGATTTCTCGGCCTGCAAGATTACTCGCAAGGAAGACTGGGTCGATCTTTACGCCAAGCCGTACTATTTCGGGTGCGAGGCCGACGACCGCATGAACGCCACCGCGTTTGGCCGCACCAACCCGTTCGGGTCGCGCCTGAATGCGATCTTCAGCTCGGATATCGGGCATTTCGATGTGATCGACATGCGCCACCCGCTGCCCGAGGCCTACGAACTGGTCGAGGACGGCCACATCACCGCCGGTGATTTCCGCGACTTCACCTTCGCGAACGCGGTGCGGCTGTGGGGCACGCAGAACCCGAAATTTTTTGACGGGACGCGCGTCGCCAAGGAAGCCGCCGCGGTGCTGGGGGCGGCGCAGACCCCGACCCGCGCCGCCGCCGAATAGCGGCCACACGGACACCGGATCAGCGCCGCCAAATGGAAATGGCGGCGCTGATCATTGCTTCCTTTGGAGTCAGGCGCGGCCGGAACTGAACACGAACCTGCGGGAAAGTGTAAAATTCATTGCGAGACCGGCAACCGAACCAAACGCAACCGCCAAGATCGGACAAGCTTTGAAAAGAGCCGGGAAACCGAAGATCAGCGCCGCGTAAACGCAGTAATTTATCGTGCCGCCGACGGCATTGGCCGAAACGAATTTCGCCCACTGACCCAGATAAGAGTCACCGGTTGGGGCAAAGGTCCACCGCCGGTTCAGCCACCAGGTAAAGGTAGCGGCGACCAGATAGGAAATCCCTCGACCCGCGAGAAACCCGGCGCCCAGCTGAAGAGCAAGTGTGAGCGAGGCGGAATCGACTACGAATCCTGCTGTGCCCACGACCGCGAACCGGGCGAATTGAGGAGCCGCGATCACCTCGGTCCGGCTTCCGGTGCCGGGATTTCCAAATAGCGCATGCGTTTGGCCTCTCGACGACCGAGCGTTACCGTATCCAAAATGACCCCGGCAGCAAGGCTGAGGAATCCGAGCAGCATCGTCCCCGTCGCCAGTACGGCGGTCGGCAGCCGCGGAACGAGCCCGGTCCTGGCATATTCGATAAACACCGGTACACTGATCGCGAGAGAGAAGACCGTAAGAATCCCAAAAAAGGTTGCAAAGAACTGTAGCGGCCGTTCTTCCTTGATCAGTCGCAGAATAGTTTTAAGAATGCGCAGACCGTCGATATAGGTCCTCAGCTTGCTCTCCGAACCCGGAAGACGGTCTTTGTAGGGAGTGTCGATCTCAAGGGTCGGCATGCGCAGTTCAAGGGTGTGAACGGTCAACTCGGTCTCGATCTCGAAACCGGTTGCGAGGGCGGGGAAGCTTTTGACAAATCGCCGGGAAAACACTCGGTATCCCGACAGCATATCGGCGAAGGTTTTGCCGAAAATCGATGCGACGATCGAAGTCAGCACTGTATTGCCGAACCGGTGGCCAGGGCGATAGGCCGTCTTGATGTTGCTGACCCGCCGCGCGCTGACCATGTCGAGTTGGCCCTCGAGCAGGGCTCTGACCATCTCCGGCGCGCAGGCGGCGTCATAGGTGTCGTCGCCATCGACCAGCACATAGACGTCCGCCTCGACATCGGCAAACATCCGACGCACGACATTGCCTTTGCCCTGCAACGGTTCGACACGCACGATAGCGCCGGCATCGGTGGCGGCCTCCCGCGTCCGATCGACCGAGTTGTTGTCGTAGACGTAAATCGCTGCTCGCGGGAGCGCCCGGCGGAAATCGTGGACCACCCTCGCGACCGAAAGCTCCTCATTGTAGCAGGGGATCAGGACCGCGATCCGGGACGCGCGACCCGGATCGGTGTCGCGGTCGTCTGCACAGGTTTCAGTCTGGTCGTTGATTGTAGAAACGCTAATCATTCTGTGGCCTCGAGCGGGAAAGAATCCGAGGTGCGGTTCATGCGGACAACCCGCGGTCAAACCGGCTCGGCGGCGCCGCCAGCGAGGCGCAGGTCCGCGGTAACCTTACCCAAAAACGGAAATATCACGATGATCGCCCGTCTCTTGCCGCCAAACCCGAAACGTTGGGCGAGGCGTGGTTGACTTGGCAGGGAGCGCGACCACAGCGCTCAGCCATGGTGGAAATCTCGACCGGCATCGCTATTCCCCCGATTTCAACTTCCAGCGAACCCCGTCGATGATCTCCATCAACATCGTCTCGATGTCGAAGCGGTAGCGCCAGTCGGGATAGTCGGCCTGGAACCGGCACACGTCGGAAATCCACCAGATGTGATCGCCAGCGCGGCTCTGATCGGAATAGGACCAGTTCATTGCCCGGCCGGTCAGCCGCTCGCAAGCGGCGATCGCCTCGAGCATTGAACAGTTGGCGTGTCGGCTGCCGCCGATGTTGTAGACGGCGCCCGGCCGCGGGGCGCGAATATAATGCCAGAACGCGTTGACGAGGTCATAGGAATGGATGTTGTCGCGGACCTGCTTCCCCTGGTAGCCGAACACGGTATAGGGGTCGCCGGCGACCGCGCATTTGGCAAGATAGGCGAGAAACCCGTGCAGCTTGGTCCCGGCATGGCCGGGTCCGGTCAGACAGCCGCCGCGAAAGCAGACGGTGCGCATCCCGAAATAACGGCCGTACTCCTGCACGATCACGTCGGCGGCAAGTTTCGAGGCGCCGAAAAGGCTGTGAAGACACGAATCGACATTCATGCTCTCGTCGATGCCGTGCGCGGCGTAGCGATGTTCGGGGCTGACCTCCCAGCGCAGCTCCTGCTCGACAAGCGGCAATCTGTTGGGGGCGTCGCCGTAGACCTTGTTGGTGCTGGTAAAGACAAATGCCGCCTGCGGACAATGGCGACGCGTCGCCTCCAACAGATTCAGCGTGCCATTGGCGTTGATCGCGAAATCGGTCTGCGGGTCGCTCGCCGCCCAGTCATGCGAAGGCTGCGCCGCGGTGTGGATGACGGCGGCGATGGCGGTGCCGTAGCGCGCGAATACGGTATCGAGCAGGCCGGGGTCGCGGATATCGCCGTCGATGTGCCGGTAATTCTTGACCTCGGCTTCGAGCCGCCGGCGGCTCCACGCGGTGCTCGCCTCGGGGCCGAAGAAAACCCGGCGCATATCGTTGTCGATACCGACGATGTCGAAACCCTCGGCAGCAAAAAACCGCACCGATTCGGCGCCGATCAACCCGGCCGATCCAGTCACCAACACGACGCTCATTCCTGCCCCCCGCGGCCGCTTGCCAGCCCGGCGCGAACCCGCCGCTTCGCCGCGGCAGCGCCCCGGCGGTTCGATGACATCAGCAAGGATCGCCTCGATCGAGTGCGCCGGCTCCCGTCCCGCCGCCATCAAGGCCGAGGCGTATCGGCGACGTAATACGAGATATCAGCCGGACGAGTCGACGGGCCCGCCCCGATTGCTGTCGATTCCCGGTGTGAGAGGCGCATAGCGCGCCCGGTGCGGCGAACGAAATCCTCGCGTTGAACAGTCACCGGGATCCTCACCGGGCGTTTTGCCGCTCCCACCGGTTACCCGACCGACCGGGCTGCAAAGCTGCGGGGGCCCGGCGCCGGCGGAAAACCCGGCGGCAGATTCGGTGCCGGCCAAACATTCGATTATACCTTAATAAAGGAACCGGTCCGGCGACGGCCGGCACTTGATCTCTACCGCCGCGCACGCTTTTCGGGTGGCGAGAAAGAAGAAGGAGGAGCGTATCGATGAGAATGACGCACCGCCGGTATTGGGTCTTTTTCCTGCTGCTTCTGTTCGGCGCCATCGCCTATCTCGATCGCGTCAACATGTCGGTGGCGGGGAAGCCGATCGCGCACGAATTCGGCCTGTCGCCGGTAGCGCTCGGCTATCTGTTTTCCTCGTTCCTGTGGGCCTATGTGTTGATGATGCTGCCCGGCGGGCGGCTGATCGACCGCTGGGGCACCCATGTCGTGGCCTCGGTCGCCACCGCGGTATGGTCGGCGGCGCAAATGGCGACCGGACTGGTCGGCAGCTTCGCGACCATGCTGATCGTGCGGCTCGGTTTGGGGGTCGGCGAGGCCCCCTTCGCGCCGATTTCCTACAGCACCGTCCGGTCGTGGTCTCCCTATACTGAGCGCGGCACCGCCATTGCTGCGATCTCGGCCGGCTCCAGTCTCGGGCTCGCGCTCGGCGCGCCGGCCGCGGCCTGGCTGATCGAGATGCTGTCATGGCGGTGGTCTTTCGTGATCACCGGTGCAGTCGGATTTGTCTGGGTGCTGGTTTGGTCGGCACTGGTCTCGACGCCGGAAAAGACACGGTGGCTGCCGCAGGCGGAGCGTGAATACATCCTCGCCACGCGTGATGCCGGCGTCGCGCCACCGAGCCATAACGGCGTCGGCTATCTCGGCCTCGTCCGCTGCCCGGCAATGTGGGGCCTGTTCATCTCCCAAGGCTGTCTCGTCTATACCGGCTATCTCTACCTTTCCTGGTTGCCGAATTACCTGCAGACCGCACGTCACCTGTCGATGCTCAACTCCGGCATCTATACGGCGATCCCGTTTCTGGTCGCGATGGTGGTCGGCATCCTCGCCAACTGGGCCGGCGACCGGCTGCTGACCGCCGAAGCGGTGCGCGCCGGCCACCGCCGCTACCTGGTGGCGCTCAGCCTGCTGTTCATGGCGGCGGGTCTGGCGATCCCCTTTGCCCAATCGCTGGCTGCGGTCATCACCTTGATCACGATCGTGGTATCGGCCGCTCATGTCGGCCCCGCCGCCAACGGCGCCCTGGTCAACGACCTGCTGCGTTCGCCCGGCGATACCGGGCGGGCAACCGCATTTCTGGTGCTCGGCGGCAACAGCTTTGGCCTACTGGCGCCGATCGTGACCGGCTATGTCGTCGCCGCAACCGGCAGCTTCAACGCAGCCTTCGCCGCCGCGGGTGCGCTGGCGCTGGTCGGTGCAGTCGCGGCTTTGGCGCTGGCGCGTGGCACGCTCGGCGAACATGTCCGGCCGTCGCGCGCGCGACCACGCCTTGCCGGCTGAGCATCGCCAGATACCACCCGCAGGCAGCAAACCAGGGCGACAGCCCGTCGCTCTGACCGGCGCGGCGGCCTTCGATTTTGGGTATGAAACCATCGGCGCCCCAGCGGTTCGCGTACCCAGAGCCGCGCCAGCTCGTGCGCCGCTCGGCTGACGCAGCCCTCGTGCTACAGAGCGCCGGGGAGAACTTGGGGATAGTGGGAGGGATTTGGCGTCGGTCGCTATACCCCGTTTTCGTGATGCCCGCGAAAGCGGGCACCCAGCGCGACCGGCGGCCCGCTTGCCGCCCTTTGTTCGTGCTGGGGGCGGCCCTTGTTCATGCTACGGGCAGGGAACTGGGCTCCCACCGTCGCCGGGTGACGAGGGCATCGCCGATATGGACCATCTGCTGGACTAGACGAGATTCGCACCCCTAGCTGTCGAAGCTATGAAGGTTGTTCGTCCGGGCGGGACTGGAAAGCTGTGGTCGCCAGACCAATCAACGGCAGCCCCACAAGGTCCCCGGATGAACATGCACAAGAATGCGCGCCGGACGCGGCAAGGTCGACTGTTGATGGTCCGTCGTATTGAGAGGAAGGCTGGAAGGTCGCCGACGCGTAGGCGGCGAGCTGTCCGAGTGTCGCGCCTATGAATGGCTGGCGCGGTATCGGGCGGGCGGCGAGGTCGCCTTGCAAGACCACAGCGCGACGCCCGCGCGATACCACGATCCTGTCCCGAGCGAACGCGACGGCGAGATCGAGCGCCTGCGCCGGCAGTGCTGGACCGGTGATCGGATCGCCAACCCGAGCCAGTGAGGGTGTCGATATTTGGTGTAGGAGGGCCGTGAGACACTTGATGTGGCAGAGGAGGCTCACGGAATGGCGCAAACGATTGGGGACGAGGCTATCGCAGAGCTGCTGCAAGGCGACGCCACGCCGCCGGATCGGCTCGGCGAGCAGGGACTGTTCAAGGAGCGCAAAAAGCGTTTGCTGGAGCGGGCGCTGGAGACCGAGCCGAGCGAGCATCTGGGTTACGAGAAGGGTGATCCGGCGGGCCGCGGCAGCGACAACAGCCCAGCGGCAATAGCCGCAACGGCTATTCGAGCAAGACCGTGATCGGCGATGACGGAGCGATTGAAAATCGCGGTCCCGCGTGACCGCCAGGGAAGCTTTGAGCCGCAAAGCGGCGCCAAAAGCCTGCCCCTGGCCCGAACAGGGGGCCAGACCCGGCTCGACGGTTTTGATGATCGCAGCATCAGCCTTTACGCCCGCGGACTGTCGGTCTGTGAGATCCAGGCCCACCTGCAGGAGCTTTACGCGGTCGAGGTTTTGCCCGACCCGATCAGCCGGGTCACCGATGCTGCTCGAGGAAGTCCGGGAGGGGCAGAACCGGCCGCTCGGCGCGCTTTACCCGGTGATTTTCTTTGCTGCGCTGCGGGTCAAGATTCGTGATGAGGGCCTGGTGTGCAACAAAGCCGTTTATGGCGCGCTCGCCCTCAACAGTGAGGGCGAGAAAGAGGTTCTGGGACTGTGGATTGAGCAGACCAAAGGCGCCAAGTTCTGGCTCAAGGTTATGAACGAGCTGAAGAATCGCGGCCTAAACGACGTCTTGACCGCGGTGGTCGACGGCCTTCACGGCTTCCCCGCGGCGATCGCCACGGTCTTCCCGCTGACCACGGTGCAGACCTGCATCACCCACCTGATTGGCAATTTGCTGGCGTTTGTCTCCTGGCAAGACCGTAATTGATCATGCCCGATCTGAAAGCGGTCAACCGGGCCGAAACCGCCGAGGCGGCGGCCGCCGCGCTCGACAATTTCGAGGCCGAATGGGGCAAGCGCTACCCGGCGATCGGCCGGGCTTGGCGCCATCGGACCCAATTCCGCCGCTCCAGAGTCCCTCGTCGTATAGGGGATGCGTCACGCGCGCGCGGGATCAAAGGCGCCGCGAACCGCGTCAAACAAGTCGCTCGACCCTTCGTATGCGGCGGCGAAAGAAGGAAGCGGCTCCACGGCAGAAACCGCCGGGATGAGGTGAAGCTGCGGTTCTGCTACGAGGCAGGACCGGCGGCTACGGTATTCACCGTCACCTCGCGGCGCGCGGCCACGACTGTATTGTGGTCGCTCCCTCGTTGATCCCAAAGCGGCCCGGCGACCGGGTCAAGACCGATCGGCGCGACGCGG
>DATJLK010000182.1:0-5551 GCA_035509615.1 Allostellaceae bacterium
ACGCCGCACCTGATGCGGCTGGAGACCATGCGCCGCCCAGATGCGCTGCACCGAGCGCAGCGAGATGCCGCTCGCCGCCGCCATTGCCCGCCCGGTCCAGTGGGTTGCCTCGCCCGGCGGCTCCCCCAATGTCAGTTCGACCACCCGGTCGACCAGTGCCGACGGCAATGGTGGCAGACCGGGTTTTCGCGTTTGTCATGCAGCAGGCCGGTCACCCCCTCGCGCATGAACCGTTCCTGCCAGCGCCATACGCACGGTTTCGAGACCCCGGCCCGGCGCATGATCTCGGCGGTACCGCAGCCCTCGGCCGTCGCCAAAATGATCCGCGCCCGCCACACATGCTTTTGGGGGCGGTTGCGATCCGCCACCACCGCCGCCAATCGTTCACGGTCGGCGGCACTCACCTCGATGCTGATCCCCTCGCGCATGCAGCAGTATCGCATGCGCCGCCCGGTAATGGAATCCTATGATTGCGTCGTACCACTAGGATTGACCGTGGTGTCCTTGTCGCCATGAAAGACGATCGCCGGGACAACTCGCCGCGTCGATCCTCCGGGCGCGGTGTGTCCGTTTCCCGGCGCCGGACCGCCATGACCCTGCATCGCCGCGAACGCGGAGGGCAGGTCGCGCGCTGCACCACAAGCAAGCCCAGAATGCACGCCGATTGCCGCGTACAGATCGGGATAGACATCGCCCATGATGGCGGCCGCAGCACCACCCGCTGAAAGCCCCGCAATGTAGACGCGCCGCGGGTCAATAGCGTAGTCGTGCATTATTTCACGCGTAATTCCGGCGATCAGCGAGGGCTCGCCGGCGTCGCGCTGCTGATCGGCCGCGCTGAACCAGTTCCAGCATTTATGTGTGTTGGCCGAGCTGGTCTGCCCGGGGTAGGCAACGAGGCAGGTATGTTCTTCGGCCGCCGCGTTCATGCGGGTGCCCGCCGCGAAGTCGTCGGGGAATTGGGTGCAGCCGTGCAGCATGACGATTAAGGGCGCAGACTGGTCATGGTAGCCGCTGGGCACGTACAGCTTGTAGGGCCGGCTGCCGGCCTGATTGCTGAATGTGCGGACCAGGAATTCTGCGCCGTTCGGCAAATCTGCGGGGATGGCGGTAGGCGCCCTATGGCCCAAGCCGCCGGGCAACCGGAACCCGCGATGGCGTATCTTGCCGATAAAACCACGCAATGCATCGGTCACCGCCGGGTTAGTCGGCTTGTTATTGATACGAAAGGTCGAATCTTCCACGCCGTCGCTGAACCTCTGTTTATCCGCGGGCTCAAGCTGAGGCTGGGTTATCTCCTGGCTGTTGGACACGCCATAGTTATTGGGGGCAGTGTGGTGCGCCGGCCCAGCTAACCTGGTCATTGGCAGTCCGGTCCCCAGCATACGCTGCAGTGCCGCCGTCGCTTCCGTTAACTGTCTGGCTTTGGTGAGGCGCGTCGCTTCGAGCAGTTCGGCAGGAAGGGAGAAATTCATGTTCATGGCCTTCTGTAAGGGACCCGTGATTGGCATCCCAGTTCGGAACCGAATCGGCTTCCGTCTCAATAAAAGAGTGTGCTGGCCGACAGGGTAGATCGGACAATCGCAGCTACCTGCTTTATGGGCAGCGTCAATGTGTTCGGTCGGCGAGCGCCGTTTTGACTTCGGCACTCGCCTGCAAGGCGCCGAGCACGGTGACCGAGGCGATGGATGCGCGGGCCAATTCGGCCGTAACATCGTGAGCAATACTGGCGAGGCCCAGGACATTGATATGGAGCAACTCGCCACTCCTCTGTGCCGCCTCAAGCTCGGCGCGACTATAGTGTCTGAGCCCAAGCTCAAGCGCCTTGCGGCCCATCGATTGACGGACAACGTCGGCGTGCCGATCGAGCTGATTGCGGATGGCAGTCCGGATGAAGTCGGTCCTGTTTGAATAGAAACCGTCCTTCACCATAAGGTCGATCTGACCAAGATCGACGAAGCCGAGATTGATCGTGATCTTTTCACTGTCGGCGGGCCGAGGGCGAAGCGCCGAAACGTTGGTTGCCATGTCAGCCATCCAGTTGCCATCCAACGGGATGGTATATGGCAGGCAACCGAGCGCCTTCAAGGCCCGCGTCGGTTCCGTCTAGCGCGGAGAACCGCGAGGATGCCGGGTCCGTAGGCGCAACGTTCGATACGGTTCAGGTCCGGTCCACCCTGCCCGACCCGGCATCACCAATGATAACGTCCTGTATCTGTAGTGCAATTTCGAACGAGCACGAGTCTACGTCCAGGTTCGACGGTTTTGGTACTCGCCACAGATCACGACTACATGCGAGTGAGGCTCTTAGTCAGTTAATGACCCGCCGGATCCGCTGCCGTCTTTTAAAACGAGCCGCGAAATTACTTCTTTTGCGCGCGAGAGGCTCCTCAACATCCGTGGACCGAGCCCCTTATCTGCGAACGGGAGTTCGTCGGTCAGACCCGAAAGGAAAGGTTCCCAGAGAATGGGAAACATCGTCTCGTCATGCAGCCATTTCTGCAGGAGTGCCTCTGCGTCGGCGGGCGATCGCTTGCGGAGTTCGAGTAGATCGGCTTGGCATTCAAACATGGGCCGTAAATTAATCGCATTCTCGAAATCCAGCCCAACAGCGTTTCCGGCGCGTGCCTTGATTTCATCGGCAGCGTGTTTAAAGCGGCTCACCTCGGGCCCCGCCGTATGGCTACGGTCGGCTAACATCTGGTCGAAGGCAATTTCGGCCGCTGGCGCGAAGACCATGATCTCATGTTGGATCGAGTAGAACCGTTCGGCTGATGCCGGCTGAGGGAGCTTGCCGCGCAGCTCCTCGGCCGCCCGCAACATTGCCGTTCCGGCGCGACTCAACCAACGCGATCCATGCGGCTGCGCCAGGATCGCGTGAAAGACGCCGCCGACAGTGGCCGTGTTCTTGAGGGTGTAGGAGTAAACCTCGCGCATCGCCGGGCCAGAGCCGAGGAACCCGGGCAGAGATCGCGTGGCCGATAAGACATTGTTACGATGCGCGGCGTTACGATGCGCGGCGCACAGTGGATGCGAACAATCCATGGCACCGCAAACCCAGTTGACTCCCCCGAAGGGCCAGTCTGGCAATGCCGCGCGCCAGATCTCAAGCAGAAGCAGCAGATATACGACTTTGAGGCCGGGTTGGGAGTGGTCACGGTATTGGGCGAGAAGATTGTTTCCATATCTCTCGATAGCGTCGGCCTGCTCACTCCGCTGATCGCTGCGGATGATCAGCGCTTGCTGAAAGAATTCGACCAGCCAGACAGCGAGTGAGCTCATATTTGTGGATTGGAAGCCCGTTTGATCTGCACCCCAATAAAGAATGCTAAGCGCGGCCAGCGGCGGTTCCCCTGGCGCTGGCCCCAGCTTGGCGATTTTGGCTGCGACGGTTTTGGCCGCCGTTGGAGAGATCGACCGGGCCGCGTCGGCGACGGCGTCAGCCACGGTGGTACCGGTCGCCGCGCGGGTGAGGTCGATTTCAACCGTCTCAAAGGCGTCCACCTCAGGTGGAAAGCCGCCGTCCCAGTTGCGACCGGCTCCGGAGGCGAAATGTGTGATGTACCGCGTCTCCCCGGTCGGCTCTTTTTGGATGATGTTGTACGAACCCGACGACAGTTTACCCAAGGTGACGAGATCGGCGACCGCCCGCCGGTGCGCTTGCCTTGCGACCCACTTTGCTTCGGCGTATGCGGGAGTGACCATCGAAAGAAAGCGCAGACCGGCCTCCACGCGCCAAGCCTGCTGGCTGCGCGAATGCAACGTTTGGAGGGTCCCCGGTTGGCGCATCGCGGTCACTTGGCGGTGACGGCTATGCGGATTTCGCGGGTGACGGCAACCGAATATTCGCGCGCCTTTTCGGCAGGAAAGTGCAGTTCCGCTTTCGCCAATGTAGACAAGGCGTTTTCGCCCGCGGTAAGCGCTTTCGACAGCTCCTCGTTATCGCAGCGTGCTAGAGCTGCGGTCAGTGCTGCGATAATCGCTTCTAAATCAGACGATCCGGGCCGCTCGGCCGGGGCCGGGTGGTCAGGTCCGGAACGGATCAGCGCGAGCAACCGGGTCTTAAGCGTTACCGCCTTATCGAGCAAAAAATCGGTGGCATGCTCGAACAGCCGATGGCCGACAATCGGAAGAACCTCAACCGCAAGGCCCATCAGACTCAAATCGGAGATCCAGGAAATTAGGCTTGCCGGATCGCTGTGCCGATGGGGATCATCGAGTGCCAGATAGAGCGCGAACCTTGCTGTGACGCGGTTTGTATCCTTGCGAAGGGTTTGCGTGCTTGAAGTCATGGAACGCTCCAAATCCCTTTTAGCGGTTCCCCGCTGGCTTGTCGAAATGCCAAGATGGTCGTCCGGAAGCGGCCGATTCCTCAAATCTGGATCCGCTCGACCTCATCGAGTGTGATCGCGTCGTTGGTGCGGTCGTAAAGCTTGGTGGTACGCGGGCTTTCATGCGCGGCCATGGCCTGCGCGTTTTCGAGCGTGCCGCCGGCCTCGAGATACGCGGTGATGCCGGTCGCGCGGAACACATGGCAGCCGAGCTTTCCCTTGAGGCCGGCTTCGGCGGTGCGCCGGCGGATCATCTGGTACGCATCGATCCGATGCATCGGCCGACCGGTCAGCAACCCGGTTCGGCCCAGCGCCGAGCGGAAGAGGGAGGTCTTGCCGGCGTTCCGAATGCCCGCCGCATCGAGATATTCGTCGAGGAACTGCTCGAGCTTGTGATGCGCCGGCATTTCGTGGCGCTTGCCGCCTTTCTCGTGCAAGCGCAGCCACCCGCGCTTGCCGTTGGCAAAATAGTCCTCGACCTCCATCGCGACGACGGCGCTGATGCGGGCGAAGCTGTAGACCATCACGCCAATCAACGCGCGGTCGCGCAGACCGACCACCAGCGGCACTTCCTTTTCCATCCCGTCCTCTGACGTGATCGTTTTGCTGACCTTGATGCTGGCGAGCAGCCGGCGGGCCTGCTCCTCGCTCAGCACCGGCGTTTTGCCGCGCTTGACGACGTGCTTGGGCCCGCGCACGGCATGCGCTGGGTTGATCGCGAGGACCTGGCCGACGACGAGCCAGTCGAACAGCATGCGGATCGCGGCCAGATGCTGCTTCACGGTCGGCCGCGAGGCGGTGCGCGCCTTGATGGTGCTGCCGCCGGCCTCCGACACCCGCAATGCCTTGAGGTAAGCGGCGACGTGGAACGGTTCGATATCGGCGAGTTCGCCGATGCCGTGCTGGTCGAGCCAGGCGAAAAACGAGCACGCAGCGCGGTAATAGGCCATCCGGGTGTTGTCGTTCTCGATTCCGGCGGCAAAGAAATCGAGAAAGCGCCGCGCAGCGCGGTCGCCAGCCTCGGCGATCATCACCGGTACGATCAGCGCGCTGCGCAGCGTGGACGCCGTGACCGGCGCCGCATGCTCCATCACCGCCGGCAGACCGGGGCGATCGCCGCTCACCGCCACACCTTATAAAAGGTCCCCATGATCTGCTGCATCGGACCTCCCCCCGGATCGCGCATCAGTCTAACATAACGTCCTTTATGTTAGAATAAT
>DATJLK010000183.1:0-8058 GCA_035509615.1 Allostellaceae bacterium
GCGCTTGCGGCCTGAACCCCGCTGTCGCGGCGGCGACGGGAAAGACGAGCGGGTGAGGACAATATGTCCGAACCCGACATGTCCGAACCCGACCACTCAGTCGGATCGCCGCGCACTCTCGGTTTCGCTCGCATGCGCCAGGAACTCCACAGAGCCGCTCGTCTCGATTCGACCCGTCTCGATTTCAACGGTATCGACAGCGAGCGGATTACGCGGCCGCTCCATGATCTGACGGATCGCCGAGACGACATCGGCGACGGCGATGTCGCTCATGCATTTGCGCTCGAATTCGCAGGAATTCCAGCGCCAGCACGGCGCGCAAGAGAGCGCGGTGTAGAGGTTGAAATTACAACTGTACCCGGATTGCCAGGGCGCCTCACGCCCGCCGAAAACGATCACGCCAGGGCACTCGACTGCTCTTGCAAGATGCATCAGAAAGCCGACGGTCCCGATGTAAAGCCGTGCGTTGTATAAAACACTGGCCGTCTCTCTGATATTCGTCTTGCCGCGCAGATCTTTGGCGTGGCGGAGGACGGGATCCGAGATCGAGCCCAGCTGGATGAATTCGACTTCCTCTTTCAGAGCATCGACGACGCCCTGATAACGTTCCTGAGGCCATTGCTTGTTGCGAATCGGATGGCGCGCCGCCATCCCGCTGCTCTGGATGGCGATCTGCCCCCGCGCCCAACCGGCCTGCCGCTGCTCGTCATCGGTCAGCGTCAGGTAGGGCCGGATCGCGACCGGCCCGGTGAGGCCCACATTGGCGCAGAGTTCGGCGATGATGTGCCGCGCGGGCGGGCGGCTTCGATCGTCACCGACAAGCGGAGCATAATGCGGCCGGATGAACTCGCCGCCGCAGATGCGCACAAAGCGTCGGCAGATCGACACCGTGGAGCGGTCCATCGACCAGCGAGGCCAGAGCGGACGCACATAAGCGGGGTCGTCATTGCCGATGAACAATTCGCGATGGTTGGAAACCATCAGCAGCGCGCCCCGGCCTCGCTTGCGTAATTCCCGCAAAACAGCTGTTGAGATCAGATCGTCGCCGGGGGCAAACCCGAAATAGAGCAGCAGCTTTGGTCGCGGCGACCGCGTGGCGACAAAGTGAAGCACGAACCCGAAGACCTCGATCCAGTCTCTCAGATCCTCCCATCGCTGACGGATCGCCCGCCGGACTGCGCCAGGCAATATTCGTTTGGCGAGCGCTTTCACACCGCTAAGCATGGTTTGAAGCGGCAGTCGCGACCTCGTCGAGCGCAACCGGGACACCCCCGATGCCGGCGTCCGGCGGTGTCCCCGCGTTGCCGCAAACAGCGGACATCACCTTGATCTTTCCCCTTTTGTCAGGCCGCTGTTAAAGCCGGGCAAGCTGAGACCACAGAGGCTTAAAATCGACATATTATCAGCATCATGCTAAAAAACTTTAGAAAGCGTCAAGGAGCGACGGGGTCAAGCGTTGGTGACGCATCAGTTTGTTCTAGCTGAGGGGTTGACAATTGAGTTGGAAAGTTGGCCTCGCTGCTGCGGCAAACCGCATTCTACGTCGGTTTGACATTCGACTGGTCCGCGGCGTCGATCTTTGGCGGCCCCTGAGCCAGACGGGCAGCCAGCCGGTCGCCAGGAGCCCGATCCCGCCCTTTTCCGCGCCATTTTTGACGGGGTATCGAGGCAGCAAGATCGTGTCCTTGCAGGATCCCGCCGACTTTGCCGTGGTCATCCCTACAGTGTTACGTCCCTCCATTGCCGACGCGGTCCAATCCGTGTTTGACCAGCGATTTGACGGCAGTGTTCAAATTCTGATCGGCATCGATGCGACGACCGAGGATTTGACGCGCGTCGAGCAGATCTGCGCCTTGGTGCCCGACCGACATTCCGTCCTCTTCTTCTATCCAGGGTATTCGACATCGATCCGAAATGGTGGCGTTCACGCCGCCTGGGACGGTGGCTCGCTGCGGACCATGCTCAGCTATCTCGCAAACAGCCGATATATAGCTTATCTCGACGACGACAATTGGTGGTCCGATGACCACTTATGCGCTCTTCATGCGGCGCTGCGCTCTGGCGCGGAATGGGCCTATGGGCTGCGCTGGTTTGTCCATCCCGGCTCCCGGCAGCCGATCTGCCGTGACGAATGGGAGTCGGTCGGCCCGGATCGAGGATTTTTCAGCAGGGGGGGCGGCTGGGTCGACCCGAACTGCCTCGCGATCGACAAGATCATTTGTGAAGCCGTGTTGCGCTGGTGGTCGATCCCATCGCGCAATAGCTCGATCGCGAAGGATGCCGATCGCAACGTATTCCGGACCCTCAGAACCGAATTTCGCGGCGCCCCGACCGGCGTGCATAGCGTCTTTTATGAAATCGCCGAAACGGATCTGATGCATCCCTACCGGCTGAGCGTGATCGGCGAGCAACGATACCGGTCCGCCGGCGAACAGCACGCTCGCCCGGATCGCGTCCGGTGTTCGCCGCTCTCTGAGCCGTCTGCCGGGTCGACCGCTGGTGATGCGTTTGCATAACCGGTACGCGAGCCAGTCGGCGAACCCCGTGTCCACCAACCAAATGGCCTTACCCCTTCTGGCCGGCTAGGAAAGATCATTGGCAGCACCGGTTCAGCCCGGCCCCAGCGTGACCCGATCATCCCGCAATTTGGGCGGGCTCTATCGTCAAGACCCCGGCAATCGCGGCGATCATCGTTCCGGTCCGGTCGGATCGATGAACAGCCAACAGGTTGTCGGCAAAGCGATAAAATCGGGTCGCGTTGCCACCCTCGGCGCGCTTGGCTCTCTGCCCGCGCAGGGGCGACGACCGGGTAACACCGTATCGTCCGTCACGGTCGTTCCGCGATGAGTGCGATGCGACAGTTTCCCGGGATTGCCGATGCTCTGATCGCACTGTCATTGGCTCTCGGGATGCCACTGGCGACCGCGGCCGAGGCGCAAACGACGACATTCTCATCGGACTGCAACCCGAATATCTCAATATCTCCCGACGGTCTGACCCTGACGAGCGCGCATACGAACCCTTATTGGGGCTATGGTTGCCGCGCTGACACGGCAAAATATAGCGGGGCGTGGTATTTCGAGGTCACGCAGTCGGCTGGCATGGTCGGGGCGGTTCAGGGCGTCGGCGTCGCCAATAACGGTCGCAGCCAACGGTTCACTCCGGGATGGTCGACGACACCGACAAATTTTATGGGCGGTGACCAATTCGACGCCGGCCTGCAATACGGTTCGTCAACCCCCAGTACCGTTTTTTGGAACAACACGCCGACACGCGGCCTCGGCGCGGTCACGGCCGGGAAGACAATCGGCATCGCCCTCAATCTCGAGACCGACCCGCCACAGATATGGGTCACCCCGGATGTGACCGGAACCACCGGCTATCGCGGCGGCCCGATGTGGAACGGTTCGGCCGCGTCATCGCCAACCCTGCCGGGATCCGGCGCACCAACCGCGGGCGGCACCGGCAAGCCGATATTCATCCGGGGCTACGGTTATTTCCCGGTTTATCAATTCGTCAGCAACGCCGGGCCGGAAGCAGTAACCTTTGATTTTGGCGCCTCGCCGTTCCGCGGTCCGCTGCCGCCGGGTTACCGGGCATGGAACGCCGGCGGTGGCAGCATCCCGGTTCCGGGACCATCACAGCCGCTGACGATCAACGTCGCCAACGCGCCCGGCTGGCAGCCAGATACCGCCTACGCGATCGGTGATCGGGTGGTCGCCGGGGCCGGCTGGACCCCGGGCAAGCCCGGCGCCTTTACTTCCGGTCAGCCGATCTATCTCTGGGCCGCCATATCGGGCGGGACCTCCGCCGCGACAGGGGACGGACCGCGGCGTTGTCCGTCCCCAGCAAGGACCGGCGGCATCTCCACCGGGCATTGGTCTGGCGCCACGACCGCCTTAGATGGCACTGTCGGCTGGGTGTGTCTGACAAAGGTCGATTACGTGACATTGACCGGGGCGCTGATCGACGCTCCCCCCTGGGCCCCGTATTCACCTTATTACAGCTACCAATGGGTGACGAATGCCGGCAATTCCTATCGCATGCTGACCGACGAGCACGCGGCTCCCTATACCTGCACTTCGGGAGCCTCCGGCCCGATCGGGGACGATGGGACCTGTAGTTGGGGGTATCAAGGGACCGTCACCTACTCATCGCTGAACAATCGATGGCCGCACCAGCTTTCCGTCAAAGGCCCCAATGCCGAACCGGAGATGCAGTTCAATTACGATGTCGACATCCTCCTCTGGTATGGCGGGGCTAAACGGCCGAGCTATCAGCCGGGACAGGAGGGCGAGGCCAATCCGATTACAATGTGGTTTCATGATGATTTTCTGGGGGAGATGGGAACGGCTTGCTATCACGCCTATGGATTGCTTGATAATAATAACAATTGTGCGGTTTGGTTTGATTTAAAGGCTGCTCCTGGCGACAGCTTCGCAGACAATGCCCGGCCTGGCACCACTCCGCTGCGGGCTGATCCCACCAAAGGTGTCGCCATTTTATCAAAGGCGCCTTGGGTTCCCGGAGGCCCCGGCGATGCCATTGGTCTCAGCGACAGCTTTGGCACGCTTGAGAATCTTCAGCTGCTGTCAATAAACGGGCCGGTGATCGACACCTATAGTGGTCCGGGCAACCATCACTGCAATGCCATTACCGTTCGGCGCAGCATTCTCGACGCCGGCGGCGGCAAAGGAGTGGTTGAGCTCGATGGTGTTCCCAACATCAACAATGATGTTTTGATCTATCGAGGCTCCTTCGCCGGCGGGTTTGCCGTGTATTCCAACTACGCCGGCAACGTATACAACAACACCGCGATCGCGACGGACTGCACCAACTGTACCTTTCTGGAGGATACGAATCCGATCACTTTCAGCCCGAAACCACCGGTGCGCCATAACAATGCGTTCTTCGGGTTTGCCAATCCCTGGGCGATCGAAAGCGCAACCTGGCCGGCGACCGACGAGGCGAACAATGCGACCGATATCGCGGCATCCTACACCGGGGGTGTCAAGTTCACGAGCCCGACCAATGGCAGGATTTTGACGACGCAGCCGATGCCGGGGATCGGCTCGACCTGCGCTCCATCCGGCAACACGAGTTCCTGTCACGGCCTGGTAGCGGCGCATCAGTTTGTTGACGCGGCGATTGGCCCATCGCTCGATCTCAGGATCAAGCCGACTGCCGACATCTACGGCGCCGGCGGGAATTTTTGGCGCAACGGGATGTCGCCGGGCAACGATATCTACGGGACCGCGCGACCGCAGGCCGGGCGCTATGACATCGGCGCGATGGAACTGCCGGGCGGTCGCGGTGGGCTAGGTGGGGGCCGATGACGGTTATGATGAGTTCGCTCGCGTAAACTGATGTCGCACTTTATGCTACCTTCAGTTTATGGTAATCTATGCCGTTGATACTGCATTACAGAAAGAGCCCAAATCGTTCCCGACGACGTGCCTGCATCGGCATTGCCGGTTGCAGGCGGCGCTGCGGATCAGGCCGTTCACGAACCTCTCTGATCGAAACCGGTTGTGATTGTCGATGCACGTTCTGTTCCGCACGGGACATTGATCGAAACCGAAGTCTGCATTATCGGTGCTGGTGCCGCCGGCATCACCCTGGCGCGTGAATTCATCGACGCGCCGTTTCGCGTGGCGCTCATCGAGAGCGGCGGCATGGAGTTCGATCCGGATATCCAGGAACTCTACCACGGCGAGAGCATCGGCCGATCGTTTCCAGACCTGACAACGTCCCGTCTGCGCTATTTCGGCGGCACCACCAACCATTGGGGCGGCTGGTGCACACCGCTCGATCCGATCGATTTTGAGGCGCGGGACAACTTCCCGTATCATGGCTGGCCATTCCTCAGAACAGTTCTCGAGCCGTTCTACCGGCATGCCCAAGACGTCTGCCAACTCGGCCCCTACGATTATCGGCCGACGAGCTGGGGCATCCCAGCAAACGAGATCCCGCTGCCATTCTCCGGTCCCGATTTCGAGACCAAGATCCTGCAAGTCAGTTCGGTCCATTTCGGACCGGTGTATTCCTCGGAACTGCGCCGGGCGCCGCGCATCCTGGTCTATCTTCATGCCAACGCCGTTCATCTCGATGGCAGCGAGACCGACGCTGAGGTTAAGGAATTATCGGTCAAAACCCTGGCCGGGGGCCAGTTCACAGTTCGCGCCCGGATCTATATCCTCGCCGCGGGCGCCATCGAGAACGCCCGGTTGTTGCTGGCCTCCGGTCGTGCCGGCGGCAACGGGCTCGGCAACAGCCACGATGTCGTCGGACGCTTCTTTATGACCCACCTCGTCTATTCGGGCGGAGTCATCGTCCCATCCGATCCACATATGAACTTTGATTTCCGAACTGGCGCCGATTACACGGGCTTTGGCGGCAAGCACGCGTTTGTGTCCTTTGTCGGGTTGACCGCACCGAGCATGCGACGTCTGCATCTGCCGAGCATATTCATTTCGTGGGGCTACAGATTTTCTCCCGTTGTCCGGTCGGTCAACGCGCTGAAGCGGCTGATTACCGGCGAGGGCCCGGGTGGCAGCTGGATGGCCGATTTGACCAACGTGATCGGGAATCTCGAAGGGGTGACCGATTTCGTGGTGCGCAAGGCGCTGTTTGGGCAGGGGATGCCGATCGAGGCGCTGCAAATGTGGTGCGCCTCGGAGCAGCAGCCAAACCCGCAAAGCCGGGTGTTGCTCGGACCGCAACCCGATGCTCTCGGTATGCGCGAGATCGTCGTTGATTGGCGGCCGACCGCCGAGGACAAAGGCAAAGCGGTCGCGACCCTTCGGGTGCTCGGGACGGAGATCGGGCGCACCGGGTTTGGCCGGCTCCGCCCGTCGATGCACAGCGAAGATGATCCCTGGCCCAATGATTTTCGTGGTAACGAGCATCATATGGGGACGACGCGAATGCACCCCGACCCGGCCCTGGGTGTCGTTGACGAGAACTGCCGGGTACACTCTGTCGCGAACCTTTACATTACAGGCAGTGCAGTGTTCCCAACCGGCGGCGCGAACAATCCGACGTTGACTATTGTCGCCTTGGCGTTGCGCCTGGCCGCGCACATCAAGACACAGATGCATTAGGGTCTACGCTATGCCCTCTCGACGCAACTTGATCGCGGTCGCCACTGGCGGCGTGCTGGCTTCGCTCGGCGGGCGCGCCTCATTCCGCCCCCTCGATTGTCCTCCGCCGCCGTTCGGGTATGACGGTCTCGCCGCTCTTTGTCTGGATTTAGGTTGTGCCGACCCGCTCGGGCAGGCGTGTGTGCGAGCTTTGCCAAGGATCGAGGCCTCGGCAGAACACCTTGGCCGGCTTGTTCTCGCTGAGATGTCGTCCGCCGGTAGAGATTGCACCTCGGCGATTGCGCTGCGGCGGTCGGTCAGGGAACAGAGCCGGGCCGATTTTGATCGTGGCAGGATTACGAATGTCGATGGCTGGATGCTGTCTTTGACTGAGACGCGGGTTTATGCGATCGCGGCGCTGCTTGCAGCCGACCGCCCGGAGGCGGGGGGTGCCTCTCGAATTCGGGTCGACTGAGGTCGAGCCCAGCGCAACCAAAACCGATGCCAAGATCCCGGGTTGGGAACCGCCGCCTTTTGGCCGATGTTCAACCAGCGAGCGGAGGGGTGGGACCGACAATGTTAATTTTACGGGTAGTCTTGCTTTGTGTTGGGTTGCTTTTTATCGCGATCACAGGAGATGCCAAATCATCCCATGATCATTCGGGATATCGACCCGCACCGGCCGGAACAACGGCCCATCCTGCGGATTACGTGTATTCAATTTACGCCTGAACTCACGATCAGGCATTCGGCGCCGATCCCGTTGCGATAGCGGATCGCCTGAACGCCCGGCAAAAGCCGCGGCCGACGAAGCGAGCAACCATAGGCCAGACCGATAGGTTTCGACGATCTGCCGCGCGGTTCGGCGCGGTGCTCGGCCGCGTGCTATGGCAGACCCGAGCGGGTTGTCCCTACCGAGCGGGCTGTCCCTAGAATATCGGCGCTGCCCAACGCCTTGCGGCCGGTCGTCCACGGG
>DATJLK010000184.1:0-14921 GCA_035509615.1 Allostellaceae bacterium
GATAGACCGCAGCCGTCCGGTTTTTATCCTCTTTCCCCGTCGGTTGGGACAAGAGGGCAGGGTGAGGGTGGCGGGCGAGGCTGAAATCGGTGCCGTCGCGCTCAGCCTGCCCCACATTCAACGCCAACTGCTCCCGCTTCCGCACAAAGGATCGCATGGGAAATGCGAGGCCCAGCGCCGTCCACAAAATGAGACTATAGATCGCCAGCGCCAGCGCCAGGTGAGCGACAAGGCGATACTGGCTGACTTCGACCCGGTGAACCAGCCCACTCTCGACCATGTACCAGCCGAGGAGACCCTGCGCACCGCCGAGCGCCAGGATCGCGAGCAGCACCGGCGCCAGCCCGCGCGGCAATCGTCCGCGCACCCAGAACCAGACGAGCGGCACGGCAAAGGCGATTCCGATCAGGCGGCCCAGCAGCCTATGGCTATATTCCCAGAAAAAGATGGTTTTGAAATCGTCAAGGCTCATTCCGTAATGGACGGCCCGGTATTCGGGGACCTGCTGATAGCGTGCGAATTCGGCGGCCCACTGCGCATGCGTCAAAGGCGGGATGATCCCGATGACCGGGTGCCACTCGGTGATCGACAGGCCCGACAGAGTGAGCCGGGTGATCCCGCCGACGACAACCATCAGAAAGATCAACCCGCAGCACCCAAAAAGCCATGCTGCGACGGTTTTCGGCGAGGTCCTTTCCGCCGTTCTCTCAGCTGCCACACCTTGTGATTGTGCCGTTGGCCGTTGCGCAGTTGCCGACAGAAACAAGCTACGATCCTTGATGATGCCAGGCGAATTTGCGCGTCAATATAGGCCAAGCCGAGGCGAGGCCGCAGCGGCGACAAGTGCGGCGAAAAGCGCTGCTCAGGTGCGTCGCGGCCGCAGCAGATGGTGGTGGCCAGGAGCGTAGAGCCGGCTATCCACGGCGGCCCCCGAAGCTCCCCCCAGCGCACCGCCAACCAGCACCAGTGCCGTGCGGGTGATGTGCGCGGCTTTGACCCGATCGCGGATATCGCCGAGCGTGCCGCGGATCAACTGCTCGTCGGGCCAGCTGACGCGATAGGCGACGATCGCCGGGCAGTCGGCGCCGTAATGTGGCGTCAGCGTGCGGACGATGTGCGCGAGGTTGGCCACCGACAGATGGATCGCCAAGGTGGCGCCCGTTGCCGCCAGTCGTTCGAGGGCTTCGTTGTCGGGCATCGGCGATGAGCGCGTGGCGGTGCGCGTCAGGATCACGGTCTGGGTCAGCTCGGGGAGGGTCAGTTCGCAGCCGAGCGCCGCGGCGGCGGCGGCGAATGACGGGACACCCGGGATCACGTCCCAGGGAATGCCGAGCGCATCGAGACGGCGCATCTGCTCGGCAATTGCACCATAGAGCGAAGGGTCGCCCGAATGCAGCCGGGCGACGTCGAGCCCGTCTTGGTGCGCCGCAGCCAGATGATCGACGATCTCGTCGAGGGTCAACGGTGCCGTATCGATCAGGCGCGCATCGGGTGGTGCAGCGGCGAGAATGTCGCGCGGGACGAGCGAGCCGGCGTAGAGGCAAACCCGACAGCGCTCGATCAGGCGCAATCCGCGCACGGTGATCAGATCGGCTGCACCGGGGCCGGCGCCGATGAAATGGACCGTCACGCGGCGCCGTTGGCGGGAGCGCCGGGCACGCCGGGGGCCGCGGGAAAATAACCGCGCGGCGTGTAGAGGTGCAGCGGGTCACCATCGAGGATGCGCGTCGTGCTGTTGCCGATAATTACCAGGCTCAGCATGTCGGTCTCGGCCGCCGCCGCGGCGAGATCGGCGAGCGCAATGATGCGGGTGGTCTCTTCGGCGCGGCCGAGATTGCGGCCGATGAACACCGGAGTTTCAGGCGCGCGGTGGCGCAGCAGGATTTCGGCCGCCTTGGCGAGGTGACCCGCCCGCCGTGAAGAGCGCGGATTGTACAGGGCAACGACAAAATCACCGGCTGTCGCCATTTCGAGCCGGGTGCAGATCGCCTGCCAGGGAGTCAGCAGGTCCGACAGCGAGATCGCGCAGAAATCATGGCCCAGAGGCGCGCCGGCCCGCGCCGCCGCCGCTGGCAACGCCGAGATTCCGGGACAGACGGTGATCGCAACCGCGCGCCATTCTCGCTTCGGCTCGCGGTCGAGCAATTCAAAAACCGGCGATGCCATCCCATAGATCCCGGCATCGCCCGAGGAGACGAGCGCCACGTTGCGGCCCTCGGCGGCAAGATCAAGAGCTTGGCGCGCCCGCGCTTCTTCCTCGCCAAGCGCACTTTCGTGTCGGCGCTTGCCGGCGATCGTCGATCCGAGCAGGTCGAGGTAGAGCCGGAGTCCAACCACCTCGCTCGCCGCCGCGAGGGCGGCGCTCGCTTCCGGAGTGCGCCACCGGGGATCGCCGGGGCCGATGCCGACGATGGCGAGCCGGCCACGCCCGCGGCCGATCGCCATCGCGTTGATCGGCTTTACCGCTCGGGCGACGGCACAGGTTGCGTGTCGCGATTTGCGCTTTGCCACGAGCAGTGTTCCACCGGGGCCGGCGGCGGCGAGGGCGGCACCTTCGGCCACACCCCAGCAGCCGGTGGCACGGAAGACCGCTTCCGATCGCTCGCTCAGGCGTTCGGTCTCGGTGAGCAGGCGCTCGGCCGGCAGAAATCGCGCCGGCACGCCGAAGGCATCAGCCAGGGCGTGGATCGCAGGCTCGGCGAGCTTGAGTTCGATCGATACGACGGCTGCCACGGCTTTCACAGCAAGACCGGCCTCGGCCAGCGTGGCGCGCGCGAGCCGATCGATCTCGCCCGCCGGGCAGCCGCGTTCGCAACCGACGCCGAGCGCAAGCACCGGCGGGTGATAGACGAGCGCGGGGGTTCCTGGCGGGGGAGCGCGGTCCGTCACGACGACTGTGGTCCGCGCAGCTTCGGTCCAGGCGATTTCGCCGGATCGCGGCCACGCGCCACCGCCAACCTCCTCGACCAATGCGGTCGGCTCGCCGGCGAGGAGGGCCGCGGTTATGGGCTTGACCCGCTCCGGGTTGGCGATGCGCCAGCCGGGCGGTGGCTCGTCGAGCGCCAGGCCGAGCCGCAGATCGCCGGCCGTGGTGATCGCCGCGGTTCCGCCGGTAATGGCAGCGACAGCTCGGGCAAGCGCGTTCGCGCCGTGATGGCCGCCGATAAGCGGCACGGCGACCGACCCGTCTTCGGCCACCGCGACCACCGCCGGCTCGGCTTGTTTTGCCGCAAGCAGCGGCGCCACCGAGCGAATCAGGATGGCGCTGGCGCAAATCCCGACAATCGGCCGCCCGGCGGCGAAAAGCTCGGCGATGTGGGTCGAGGCTCGCTCGTAGGTGACGTCCCAGTCGCCTGCCCGGGCGCGCGGCCCGTGCAATTGCGCGTTTGGCAACGCCGCTCGCAAGCGCCGGCCGACGGCCGACGCTGATGGGCCGAGGACGATTATCGCGCTTTCGTTCGGCAGTTTTCGGTTCATCACCCGCGACCCCCAGTCTTTGCGCGTTTGCCTGTCGGATAACTCGTCGATCCGAAATCGCGACCGTCATCACCGCTTAATAAGCCTGCGCGCGAAAACAACAATAACGCGACGATTATTGCGGATCAGCACACCTAGTCTGTTAGAATTCGAATTATCAGCATCGGCAAAGGGGAAGCCATGCGATTCACTTTTACGAACGGCGCTTTCGCCGCGCTTGTTGTCGGGCTCGGCGTGACCTCGTCGCATGCCGGCGAGATGCCGCAGGTCTCCGCCGCGACTGGCGAATCGGCGGCGGCGCCAGCTGCTGCCACCGCCACCCTCCCGCCGCCTTCGGCCCGGGTCGGGCGCATCAGTCTGGTTTTGGGAAAAGTCGAGTTTCGCGGTCCCGGAGACGCTCGCTGGTCGGCGGCCTCGGTCAACGACCCGGTTGCGACCGGTGTGGCGTTGCGCACCGATCCGCAGTCTCGCGCTGAAATTCGCGTGGGCGCCGACACGATCGACCTCGCCGAAGGCACCGAAATCGCGGTGGCCAGGCTCGATCAGCCGATGGCCGAGATCGCGGTCAAGCAGGGCCGCATCGATCTCGATATCCGCCGGCTGATCCCAGGCGAAAGCATCCAGCTCGATGTCTCGCGCGGCGGGGTATGGCTGCTGGACCAGGGCCGCTATGATGTCGATGCCGGCGGTGGCAACCATCCAACGCGCATCACCGCCTTTACCGGCGATGCCCGGTTTGTTGGCAGCGGCAGCGATTTGCCGATCGCATCCGGGTACCAGGTGCAGCTGAGTGGCGAGCGCCCGATGAAGGCCGAGATCGCGGCCACGATCGGCGATGACGATTTTGCCAGCTGGTGCAAGGCCCGATCCGTCGACGATTTGACGCTGGCGGCACCCTATTTCGTCTCGCGCGAGATGACCGGTTACGCGGCGCTCGACGCCGCCGGTGACTGGCGGTCGACCGATAAATACGGCGAGGTATGGGTGCCAAAGGCGCTGCCCGCCGATTGGGCGCCCTACCGCGATGGGCATTGGCGATGGCTCGCGCCGTGGGGATGGAGCTGGGTCGATGACCAGCCCTGGGGCTTTGCGACCTCGCATTTTGGCCGCTGGTTGTTCGCCGATGGCCATTGGGTGTGGGTGCCTGGCGGGCTGACGGCAGATCCGGTGTGGGCGCCGGCGGTTGTCGATTTTCTCGGGACGCCCGGTGTCGGGCTCAGCTATGCCGATGGCCCGGGGCCGGCGATCGCCTGGTTTCCGCTGGCGCCGGATGAAGTCTACTGGCCCAGCTACACGCGCGACATCGACTACATCCGGTCGATCAATCGAGGCAGTGTCGCCGATCTGGGAGCCATTTATTTCGGGGCGAATGGCGAGCCACCGGCTAAAGTTACCAATGGTCAATTCGCCAATCGCGGCTTTGCGAGCGTCGTTCCACGAGCGGTTTTCGTCGGCGGCGAGGCGATCGAGACGGCCCTGCTGACAATCCCCGACCGGCGCCTGCGCAACGCGCCGGCAATCATGGGTTCGCCAAAGATCGGTGCACCGCCGCCTGTGCCGGTACGGGTTGCCGCCGCCTCGTCCCGCACGCCTCAGTCGGCGCCGCAGGTCACGACGGCAAGGTCGACCAAGACCGCAGCCTGGGACAGCATCGTTCGCGCCGCTGCGATCCGCTCGCGGAACTTCCAGGAAGCGGCGCGGGCGCGTTTCACGCATTTGCGGGTGTTCGGCGCCGCCGAGTTGACGCACTTGCGCCACAGTATTGTTCTTCGCGTCGCCCGGGCCGATCATGCCGCATCCGAAGCGCGCAGGAGGATAATCCGGCGGTGATCGATTTTCGCAGCGACAATACCGGTCGGGCAGCACCGGAGATCCTCGAAGCGCTGATCCGCGCCAACCAGGGCACGGCACTCGGCTATGGTGCCGATGAGTGGACAGCGGCGTTGCAGCAACGCTTCTCCGATCTGTTCGAGACGGCGGTACGGGTGTTTCCGGTGGCCACCGGCACCGCCGCCAATGCGCTCAGCCTGGCGGCGGTAAGCCCGTCCTGGGGCATCGTCTATTGCAGCGAGGCGGCGCACATCAACACTTCCGAGGCGAACGCGGCGGGATTTTTTGGCGGCGGCATCAAACTCGTCCCGGTGGCGGGCGAACATGGCCGGATCAACGCCGAACGGCTGGCCGAAAGCCTCGGCGCGATCATGCCCGGGCAATTGCATCGCGGCCAGCCGGCAGCGGTGAACCTGACCCAGGCGAGTGATCTCGGCACGGTCTACCCGCTCGCCGAAATCCACGCCATCGCCGACATCGCCGAAGCCCGAGGCCTCAGCGTGCATATGGACGGGGCCCGGTTTGCAAACGCGCTGGCCCGGCTCGGCTGCAGCCCCGCCGAAGCGAGCTGGCGCGCCGGGGTCGACATCATGTCGTTTGGTGCGACCAAAAACGGCGGCGCGTTGTGCGACGCGATCGTCGTGTTCAGGCCCGAGCTTGCCGACGGGCTGGCAGTGCAGTTGCGCCGTGCCGGGCAGGTATGGTCAAAGATGCGCTTTGCCTCGGCGCAATTGCTGGCCTATGTCGAGGACGGATTGTGGCTGCAGATGGCGCGGGCATCGAACGCGATCGCCGGGCATATCGCCGCCGGAATTGCCGCCGTGTCGGGCGCGCGTCTCCTGGCCCCGGTCGAGGCCAACGAGCTTTTCCTCGAACTGCCCGCCGACGTAATGGATGCGCTCGAAGCCGACGGTTTCGGGTTCTATCGCCGCAGCAAGACCCTCGCCCGGCTTGTCTGCCGTTATGATTCGACCGAGGACGAAGCCGACGCTCTTGTCGCGGCGTTGCGCCGTCATCTCTCCTCTGTCGCCGCCCGCGCCGCGGACTAGAGAATCAATGTCTGACGCTTGGTACCCGCGGCAAGGTGGGGTTTGGATCGAAAGGAGCCGTCTCGATGTCGAAAGTCAGCACCTGCCTCTGGTTTGGGAAAGATGCCGAGGCGGCCGCCCGCTTTTATGTCTCTCTGGTGCCCAACTCCAGCCTTAACCACATCCAGCGCTCGCCCGGAAATTGGCCCGGTGGCGAAACCGGCGACGTGATCATGGTGACCTTCACGCTCGGCGGTCAGAGCTTCCAAGGGTTGAACGGCGGCGCGCCAGCCAGTTACGGCACCGCCGCCTCGATCTCGGTCGAGTGCGCCGATCAAGCAGAAGTAGACCGGCTGTGGACGGCGCTTACCGCCGATGGAGGCTCGGAAATCATGTGCGGCTGGCTGCGCGACAAGTGGGGCGTGCCGTGGCAAATCGTGCCCGAGATTCTTCCACGCCTACTGGCCGACCCTGACCCGAACGTGTCGGGCCGTGTCTTTGCTGCCATGACCAGGATGGTCAAGCTGGACATCGCCGCCTTGGAGCGTGCCGCTGCCGGGTGAGGCGGACGCAGCCGGGTTGCGGCTGGGTGCAAAACAGCCACACTGCCCGCGACCGGCCGCCCCCGTCCTATTCTGCGGCTTCCGCCTGTGGCGTTGTGTCGGGCAGCATGCCCAGCGCCCGCATATAGACGTCGAGCAAGGTTTCCTCTTCTTCGATTTCGTCCTGGTCGCGTTTGCGCAGACGGATGATCTGCCGCATGATTTTGGTATCGAAACCGGTGCCCTTGGCCTCGGCATAAACTTCCTTGATGTCCTCGGCGAGCACCCGCTTTTCCTCTTCGAGCCGCTCGATCCGTTCGATAAAGGATTTCAGGCGATCGCCGGCAATCCCGCCGACATCAGGCATGGTCCCCCTCTTTCCCCGATGATGCCGCGCCCCCCGCGGCGGCAGCGACGATAGCGGCCGGCTTCATCGCGCGCAAGGCGAAGCCGGTCGCGCGATCATCGCGGGTTCAGTGCCGCGGCGGCGAGGCGGCGAATGCGGCCTTCTGCTCCGCCGTCGCTTCCTTCTGATATTTCTTGCGCCATTCGTCGTAGGGCATGCCATAGACGATCTCGCGCGCCTGCGGGTCGGTGAGCGGCAGGTGGCGCTCCTCGGCCGCTTCGCGGTACCAGCGCGACAGGCAGTTGCGGCAAAAGCCGGCCAAATTCATCATGTCGATGTTCTGCACGTCGGTGCGCTCACGCAGATGTTCCACCAAGCGGCGGAATGCCGCGGCTTCGAGTTCGGTCTTGGTCTGGTCGTCCATCAAAACCTCCTCAGTGTCGTCATCCTTTATTTAGCGCGGCAAATCAGCGACCGCACCCCTCCCGTCGCCATCGAACCGTACCCGTCGCTGCCTTGCGCGGTGGAGAAAGTGTGGTTGCGTCGGCCCGCCGCAGGTCGGGGGACTTGCCCCGCCACAACGCAGCATCGAGCAGGGCGAGCCATGCGGCAACCACAAGCGCGCCCCGTCCGGACTTTGTCCAGACTCTGTTGCGGGCGTCCACCACTTCGCGATTGAGATCACCGCGGTCCGGCAGCGGGTGGATGCCGGGTCGGGCCTGGCCACCGCGAGAAGAATGCGACCGCGGCCGCAGAGCGGGGAGTGATCGTGCTTGGCTTGTGTGTGGCAGTTTCGCTAGGTTGAGCCTTGGCTGAAGGCGTCAGCGAGAGCGAGGTCAGGTTATTATGGAATTCGGTATGTTCCACGAGTTTCCGTCGCTGCCGGGCCGGTCCGAGGCCGCGGCCTTTGACGAAGCCATGGAGCAGGTGGATGCTGCCGAGCGCCTTGGGCTCGATGTGATGTGGCTGGCCGAACTCCATTTCGAGCCGCGCCGCTCGGTACTGTCGGCGCCGCTCAGCATCGCGAGTGCGATCGCCGCCCGCACCAAACGGATCAAGATCGGCATCGCGGTGCAGGTGCTGCCGTTATGCCATCCGCTGCGGCTCGCCGAGGAAGCTGCCACGGTTGACCAACTGAGCCATGGCCGGCTGATCTTTGGCGTCGGGCGCAGCGGTGTGGCGCAGACCTACGCCGCCTATGGCGTCTCCTATGCCGAGAGTCAGGCGCGATTTCGCGAGATCCTCGACGTGGTCCAGCGCGCCTGGACCGAACCGACCTTTTCCTATGAGGGCACCTACCACCGTTTCAAGGATGTGAGCCTGGTGCCAAAGCCGTATCAGCAGCCGACCCCGCCGATCCGCATCGCCGCCAGCACTCCCGATACCTTTCCGGCGATCGGCCGGCGCGGCGTACCGGTGTTTGCTTCGGTGCGCCATACCCGATGGTCCGATCTCGCCGGCCAGATCCGCGCCTATCATGAGGCGTGGGAGGCGGCGGGCCATCTCGGGCATGGGCAGGTATTTGTCTCGGCCCCGACCTACATTGCCGAAACCGAGGAACGCGCCCGCGCCGAACCCAAAGCAAGCATCATGCATTTTTACCATGAGCAGGCGAACCTGCTCGAGGGTGCGGCACGCCTGGTCGATCCGGTGACCGGCGAGCGGCGCATGCAGCGGGTTCACGAACTGCGCCGCCGGACTTACGAGCAGGCGCTCGACGCCAATGTGCTGATCGGGACACCCGACACGATCGCCGCAAAGCTCAAGCTATTACAGACCGAGATCGGGCTTAGCGGCATTCTCGCCGAACTCAACTGCGGCGGGCTGATCGCGCACGACAAGGTCGTCAACGCCATGCGGCTCCTGTGCGAAGAGGTCATGCCGCAGTTTGCGGCGTCGCGCCCGCCGGCTGCCGCGTGACCAACCGAGGAGGAAACCGATGCCGCTCAACCGACGTCAAATCGCCTGGCGGGCCGCCCAGGATCTCGCCGATGGCGCCTATGTCAACCTCGGAATCGGCCTGCCGACGCTGGTGGCCGACTATATTCCTGACGATCGCGAGATCGTCTTGCACAGCGAGAACGGCATTTTGGGTGTCGGTCCAGCACCCGGCGCTAACGAGGTTGATCCCGACCTGATTAACGCCGGCAAGCAGCCGATCACCCTCGTGACCGGCGGCAGCTATGTCCATCATACCGATTCGTTTCTGATGATCCGCGGCGGTCATCTCGATCTGGCGCTGCTCGGCGCCTTCGAGGTCGCGGAAAATGGCGATCTCGCCAATTGGACGACTGATGATCCCGGGTTCCCGCCCGGTGTCGGCGGGGCAATGGATCTCGCGGTCGGCGCCAAGGAGATCCGGGTGCTGGTCGAGCACACGACCAAAGCCGGCGCCCCGCGGCTGCGCAAGCGCTGCGGCTACCCGCTGACCGCGGCCGCGGCGGTGCGCCGGATCTACACCGATCTCGCCGTCGTCGATGTGACCGCCGACGGGCTCGTGGTGCGCGAGATCGCCGACGGCATCGATTTGGCCGGACTGCAGGCCAAGACCGAAGCGACGCTCCGCCCCGCCGCCGACCTCAAACCGCTGCGCGCTCCGCCGGTGTAAGCTGGCACCTGCGAGGGCGATGCTCGTTCCGCGTCTTTCCGGCTCGCGGTTATCGGATCCGGGCGCAGCGGTGCCATGTCCGACTGGTCCCGACCTGAACCCGGGAATGAAGCATGAAGCAGAGCGTGAAGGAGGCTGTCGTACGATCCGAGACACGGTCGTAGCCAGGGCTGCCCGCTTGCCATGTCAACCTCCAGACGGAAATCGCCACCACTGCGTCGGCTGGCGAGTGGCAGGTTATCGGATAGTCCTGCCGTCGGCGATCGATCCGGCCACGCCGATCGCGATAAATCCGAAGATGAATCGGTTCACATCGCAGGGAAGCTCGGTTCAAAGTTGAGTTATTCCTGAATTATGCGATTAGTCGTCGGATCGCTACAGAACGCCTACACCAGCGGCATGAATTTGACATTTGCCACCCGCTCCGTCCCAATCCGGTCATATCCGCGGAAGCGGGCACCGTCGATCCGGGTCGGGCCTCTAGCGGCAATCCTGATGATCGGCGTGGTGACGATGCTCGCGGCATGCGTGCCGGCGCCGGCGCCGCCAATCAATTCACTCGCCTTTGAAAAGCGGCCACCTTTGCCAGGCCGTCCCGGCTATCTCGAAACCATCGATTATGTCTTCGCCGGTGTGCACCGGGTTTCGCCGCTCGCCGGGTTTATCGTCTCCAAATCGGGCGATCTGTGCTTTCAAGGAGTGGTCGTTCCGGGGCCACCGCCGGAATACATCCCAAACGACTTCTGGTGTATCAACCCGTTCGATGTCGGCCGGGTCGAAGCCATCGAAAACGACATCAGCTACATCAACCAGGTGCGGCTGTGGTGCCGCCAGGGCGCGCCACAATGCGCGTATAAAACAGGCTACCTGAATATACTTGATAATGATTGGGTCGCCAACAGCATCACCACGGAAACCGTGCCGTTTTTACGGCAGCGCGATGCGATCGAGTATCTGATCTATTTGATGGGCGGTAATATCGAGCAGGATTGGGCTGCGCAATAGAGCACTCGCAAACACCGCGCTTGACACCTGGCCGCCAGGGTCTAGCGTCGGTCGGCACACCCTCGCAACGGAGGAAATCCGATGATCATCGAGATGCGCACCTATACCTTGCAACCGGGCACAGTGGCGAGTTTTGAAGAGCGCTTTGGCCAAGCCTTGCCGGCGCGTGCCAAGGTATCGCCGCTCGCCGCGTTCTGGCACACCGAAGTTGGCCCCTTGAACCGCGTCATCCATGTTTGGCCGTATGAAGACATGGCGGCGCGTACGCGGCTGCGCGACCAGGCGACAAAGACGCCGGGCTGGCCGCCCAACACTCGCGAATTCGTTGTCGAGCAGCACAGCGACATTTACATTCCGGCGCCATTTTCGCCGGCGCTCGAACCGCGCCGGCTCGGCGGTCTCTACGAGATTCGCATCTACACCTTCAAACCCGGCGGCATTCCCGGCGTGATCGACCGCTGGAGCGGCCATATCGCGCGGCGCATGGAATTGTCGCCACTGGTCGGCGCCTGGTACACCGAACTCGGCGGGCTCAACAAATGGTGCCATATCTGGGCCTATAAGGACGCCGCCGACCGCTTTCGCATCCGCGAAGAAGCTCGCGCCAAGGGAATTTGGCCACCGCCATCGGGTGGTGGGCCCAACATGATGATCCGCCAGGAAAACATGCTGGTGGTTCCCGCCGCGTTCTCGCCTCTGCACTAGCCTTCAGGCAATCGGCCTCTGGCCCAACCCTCCCTTGGAAAAGGGGAGCGTCTGAAGGAGGCCGAGGGGTGGAGCGGGTTGTGGGTGGACGAGCCTGGACCGAGCGGGAAAGCCGGCTCAGTGGGCTCGCGTTGCCGCGTTCACCCACCGAAATGCCCACCCCAAATGGTATATGGGTTCACAAATGGCTGCCACGAGGGCCATCGCAGCCGGACGATGCGGTGCACATTTCCGTGCCGAAGTCGGCAGGCCGACGGGCCTTATCTTCTGGCGAATGCTGAAAAGAGCTTGGGTCGCGCCCAACGGTCTCGCGGAGTGGATTTATCAATCGCGAGGTGGGCGTCCGGCTGGCTCAAGGAGGTATCTTTGGCCCGCAAGTTGGCTCACGTCCAAAGAGAGGGAGAGTGGTCAACGCTTCAGAATATCCGCGCGAGGAAGAGGGTGAAGACCTTTGTCGCGATGCGGGAGTTTATCGCGACCCTTTCTGGTGAAGCACGTCGGCGGCCAATAACAACCATGCCCAGCAGACCCGTCGCGGCCAAGACGAGGCTTTCGGGCTCCGGCACCGTGATGACCGGCACGAAATTGATCGGGATGATCTCGGCAAACTCCTCACAGAGGTCAACCGAACATGATGTTCCGCCGGGGTTGGCCTCGGTGGCGCTTAGATGAAGCATGCTGTTGGAGCAGGGAGCAGTGCTCAAATCGCATGGATTTGCTCCCTGTACCGCATCCAGGTTCAGAGCAAGCACATCGAAATCGCTCGGGTCCAGCATCCACGACACCGAGGTGATGTCGGCCCTGGTGAACGAACCATAAGAGAGATCGACACCGGCGGCGACCGCCCCGGTTATCGACGGAAACGAGACGGTACCGAGTTGGTCCGTCGTCCCTTGCAGGAAGATGTTCTCGATTATCGAGGCGTGGGAAGTCTGCGGTACCAATCCCAACAGCGCTGCCAGATACACGAGACCGGCGACCGCGCTTGATGACAGTTTTACCCACATGCAGGATCTCCGTCGCGTCAGGGTTCACCCGATACACTCGGCGGGTCTGATATCCGCCTGCCCGCATCAAACAAAAAATTCATATTCGGAGGACGTAAGGGTGGATGAGACGACTCGAACGCGAGTAGGCAGCCCTGCGACGATAGCAAAGCCGGACTGATCGCGGCGCTGACTGTATTTGTTTCTGCTGCCCCGCAAAGCTGAGGAAAAAGTTTAGACCTGTAATCGTCAAATTTCCGTCAGCCCCGCGGCCGCGGCACGCGCAGAGCCGGGAAATCAAAATCACGGTTCCGCGAGCGCCGGTAGCTATCACCGGCGGCCCTATCGCGCCCCGGCCTCGTCTTCGGCAGGGTCGGATGGCATGATCCCGTGATATAGGCAGCCGCTCCAAGTGTGGTGGACCGCAGGAATCCGATGCTTAAGACCGTGCTGATCAGAATGACGGCCCGCCCCGCCGTCGCTGCTGCTTTCGCGCTGCTCGCCGCCTGCGCGCCAAATCCACCGCCGGCCCAGGCGGTTCAGCCAATCCCGCCCGGGCCGACCCCCGAGGAAGTGGCCAATTACGCGACGGCGCAAATCCACTATCGCTTCGGACTGGCCACCGGCGATGGCGATGCGGTTGCCGCAGCGAACGAGACGTTTTCGCAAATTCCGCGGGAAGTCTTCTCCCGGCAGAACCCGCGCCTGTTCGCGGCGGAATTAGTTTGCGAGCAATACCGGGTAGCGCGGCCGGCGGCCACCGGCAGCAGCATGCCCACCCCTTTCGACCCGCAATGCCGAAACATTGAATGGCGCTATGACGAAGCAACCGACGCGATCCGGCAGGGCATAGAGGCGCAAATCGCCGCGGCCGATCTCGCGACTCTCGCCCAAGCGGGCCCCGGACACCGATAATACCGACCTGAAGCGCTGGCGTTGACGTCCAATTCGGCGGCGATTCTGATTAAATCAGCCCGTGCAGCCGAGGGTTTCTGGTGGCGTCAGCATGGCTCGAAATCATGTCTTCGGTCCCCAGCCGCTCACCGCTATGAATAATTACTTGAATGTCGCCCAGCGCCTGTTTTCGGCCGGAAACCATGAGGCAGGGCTCGCAGTGCTGGCGCGGCTCGCCGAGCAATCGGATCGGGCCAGGCAGATCATCCGACGGTTGCGTGACCTCGTGCAAAGGCGCGAGACGACGCGGCAGGTTGAGAGCTTGGCGCCAATTATCGAGGAGACGAGCGGGCTGGCGTTGCTGGGCTCAGGTCCAGCCGTAAAGCTCGACATCCGTGTCGCCCAGGATGCAGCCGAAGCAGTCATCGACAAGGTCCAAATACAACAGGTGCTCCTCAACCTGATGCGTAATGCGATCGAGGCGATGGAGGGGTTGGAGCGGCGCGAACTGACGATTACCACGAGCCGCGCCGGCGAGAGGGTTGCGATCCATGTCGCCGATACCGGGTCGGGCCTGCCCGATCAGGTCCGCACCCGGCTGTTCCAGCCCTTTGTAACGAGCAAGCCCGACGGGATGGGGGTCGGTCTCTCGGTCTGTCGGGCGATTGTCGATGCGCATGGAGGTGAACTCTATGCCGAGGATAGAGAGGACGGAGGAACAATCTTTTCGCTCACGCTGCCGCGCCTTTGACCGCTGCCGGTTTGATGGCAGTTGGCCGAGGATCTGGACGCGTCCGCGCTTGTCCGGCCGGTCGACCAGAACTTGGCGATCGAAGCGGCCGGCACGCAGCAACGCCGGATCGAGGATCTCTGGCCGGTTGGTGGCGGCGAGCACCACCAGGCCGACCCTGGGATCGAACCCGTCCATCTCCGAGGGCAGCTGGTTCACTCGTCTGCTCTTTCTCGTCTTTGCTCCCGATCTGCGCCGCCGCGCTGCGCGCCCGGCCGAAGCGACGGTTGGGGGGCCTGTCGCTAGCCGCCGATCGTCGAGGTCGGCAAGGTCGCCGGCACCGTCTCGCGGTGCGACTTCAGCGGCGTGGAACGCGACCGTCTCGACAGGCAAACCGGCCGCTGGGATCTGAAACGATGAGACGATGCGTCCTAGGGAGAAGTCCCGTTTCTCGCGGCTTTATGCAGGGAGCGGATATATTCGATCAGATCGTCGATCTCGGTGCGCGTCAGGACCAGATCCGGCATCGCACCGTGCGGATGCGACAGGAACGCCCGGAGCGCGGCGTCGGTCATGATCTGCGCTCGATTCGCGTTCGCGACTCAGTCGGTCAGTGGCTCATCAGCAGTGGAACCGGAGCATGGGCCAGAAGATGTTCGGTCACGCCACCGAGAAAACGTTGCCGCAACCGACTATGCGTATAGGCGCCCATAACGATAAGCGTAGCCCGTTCTCTTGTCGCGGCGCCGACCAAGGCCTCGCCCGTCGAT
>DATJLK010000185.1:0-4515 GCA_035509615.1 Allostellaceae bacterium
GATGCGGAACTTGCCACCTATAACGCAGAGCGTCGCGACCGCAGCGGCGATTGATCATTTTTTGATGCCTGAGCCGTGGTGAGCGCGGCACTCAAGGTGGACAGTGTTCCGGAGCGCGCTTTGCTGCGTGCCGAAGAAGTCGATGTGTTCGCCCTCTCCGCAGCGGTCGAAGCCGAGATTGCCATGGTTCTGAACCGCCCTAAGTTTACACATGCAATCTCGCCGCCACGGCGTGAGCGGGTCCTGGAAAACCGGTGACTTTCCGACCCAAGCTTGTAGCCGGCCAGGATCTCAGGCGCATTATCATGATGCGTCACTAGATCTGGTATTTGCATGGCGACCAAACAGGAACGGCTGCTACTCTGGGAAGGCCCTGCCTCAGGCGACGGTAGCCCCTGCGGTCCCGGGCCGCTCGACACGCCTGTCGACGGTCAACTGGACGTGTCCTTTCTCCCGAATGGCTTTTGTATCGCCGGTCTGCCACTGCGTCGGCCGCGGGACAATACGCTCGTTTGGAAGCGCCAGGACGAACGCTTTGCCCTCACGGTCCAATCCCCCGAGATCGGCTTGCCGGGCGGCAGCAGTTTCGTGGCGGGCCTGCCATTCGGGCCCAAAGCGTGTTTGCTGGCCATATGGCTCGCCACGGAAGCCAAGGACTCGGTCCGGCGGTCCGAAGACCGTTGGATCGAAATCGGCAAGATCACCGACTGGTTCCGCGCCGTGGGCATCACACCGGAATGGGGCCAGAGAGGGTCCGTGGTCGCCACCAAGGGCTAATTCCTCCGCCTTGCGTTCGCCCACTTTAGCGTGGTGTTCAAACGCGAGGACGGCTTTCAGCCTTTCAAGCACGAAACTCTCATCGAGGCGGGCGTGTTTCGCGGTAACGATCTCGAGAAAGCCTAGGCCGGCAAGATCGGCGATCTCAAATGGCCCTCCGGTTTTTCTGTTGTCGCAGACGGTCCCAGTGCTGGTTCCATGTCTCGGTGCGACTGAGGCCGATATAGAACGCGTGACACAAGACCCGTTGGCAGCGCGCAACATCCCACAGGGCGCCCGCCTGCTCTACGCTCGAAGGCCGCCGCGCCCACCCGCCCGCCGAGAGGCGCCCCGTCCGATGCGTTCGGTTTGGCGGACGACATTTCCGCCGCCGCAACACCCGCAGCGCATCCCGGAGAACTGGTAATTGGGGCGGCGGGCCCCGGAAATGGGTCTCGTCTTCGCGGCCGTCATTGCCGCGCCTGACCTTGATCGCAGCCTGGCGGGCTTTCGCCGCATTCCAAAATTCGTGGTCGAGGATGCGCCGCTCGGGCCCGTCCCGGATCACCCACTCCGACTCGGGACTGGGCCGGGTCTGACGCTTTCCCATGGCCGGGTCCTTGATAAACCGCCGCCGGTTCCAGACCATCCGGCCGAGACATATCCTCATTGAGGATACCGTTGCCCTTAGCGTTGCCGTTGCGGGTACCGAAGCCCCCTCGTCGCGACCCAGGCGGTGGCACGCTTTCTGCGTAGCCGACGCAAATCGATTGCGCCCGATCGTCGGTCGGCCGGCGGTCCGACCCTGGTGGAGATTGGTCATGACGAAACGGATGCATCTCGCCTTTGACCTCTCCTACATTCATATGGACGGTCGATGGCGGATGCCGGGTGCTTGGCCGGGCCGTGTCTATCCCGATGTCGGCGCCTTCGAAGAGGTTGCCCGCCTCGCCGAGCGCGGCCTGTTCGACATGCTGTTCTCGGGCGACGGCACCGGCGTGCCCAGCACCTGGCGGGGGAGCCGGGACGCCGCAGTGCGCTGGGGCGTCAGCTGGCCGCGCCAGGATCTGGCGCCGCTTGCCGTCGCGATGTCGCGGGTGACCCGACACCTGGGTTTTGGCATCACTTATTCGACTACTTTCATGCACCCCTATTATCTGGCTCGGCTGTTCAACTCGCTCGACCATGTGACCGGTGGCCGCATTGCTTTCAACGTGATCACATCGACCCGTCGTTCCGATTACGCCAATTACGGTTATGACGACATCGTCGACCATGACGAGCGTTACGACCGCATGGAAGAATTCATCAACGTCTGCCGCATGCTGTGGGACAGCATCGAACCCGATGCGATGTTGTGGGACCATGACACCGGCATCGTCGCGGACCCGGCGAAGGTTCACGACGTCGCGCATCGCGGTCGGTTTTTCGCGGTCAGCGGTCCGTTGAATACGCCGCCCTCGCCGCAGGGTCGACCGGTTCTGCTGCAGGCCGGCGGCTCGCCGCGCGGCATTCGCGCCTGTGCCTATGTCGCGGACATGGCCTTTGGCGCCGACATGCCGCTCGCTCTGCAGGTGGCGCAGCGCAAGGCGTTGGACGAAGCGGTGATTGCCTTGGGGCGCGACCCCGAAAGCATGGGCATCGTCTGGCAGCAACCCTGCGTTGTCGCGGAGACCGAACGGGAGGCCGTAGCGCAGCGCGAAAGGCTGCTGACCGCGATCCCGGCAGAGGGTGTCGCGGTCTATCTGTCACATAATGCCGGCTACGACTTTTCGGTGCTGCCGGCCCGCTTTACACTCGGTGAGTTGCATCGCGAGATCATCGCCAGCCATGCCTCGCCAGCCGGTTTCGTGCGTGAGCTGGTGACACAATTCGGCGCCGGGGCCGAGATGACGCGCGGGGAATTTTTCGATCACGGTCGTCGGTTCGCCACCAGCTATGAGCGCACGATCGCCGGAACGGCGGTGCAGGTGGCCGATCATCTCGAAGAGGTGTTCGAAGCCACCGGCAGTCGCGGTGGCTTCATGTTGGGGCACGTGGTGTCGATGCCCGGCGATCTCGCCGCGATCGTCGAATTGCTGGTGCCGGAGTTGCAGCGCCGCGGTCGCTTTCGCCGCGAATATTCGGGCCGCACTCTGCGCGACAATTTGTTCGACGATGCATAGGCAGGCGCCGGGCGGGAGCTGATGCCCGGGGCGCGACGATGCCGAGCCGATGGCTCGACGGCGTGCGTAGCCGGTTGAGGTCGGGTACGGATCATCACCCGGACCCGAACCGCGCCAGCGTCTTCTCTCAGGCCTGGTTTGCCCGGAAAGCGGGCATGACCTCCTCGGCGACCCACTGGAATTGTTCGAGCATCGTCGCCTGCGGGGTGCCGATCGGGCTCGACAGGCTGATGTGCCGCATGCCGGGGTATTTTTCCTCGAACCCCTTGAGCAAATCGACCAGCTGTTGTGGGGTGCCGGCAAACCACGAGCCCAATTTCATGAAATGCTCAACCGTCGGAACCCCGGCGGCGTCCCAGCCGCCGCGCCGCGCCACCGCCTCGACCTGGGCCGGGGTCAGGCCCGGGACAAAGCCCAGCGGTGCGAACATCTTCACATGCTCTTCATAGATCGGCTTGATCTCGCGGATTGCCTGCTCGCGGGTGCGCGCGAGATGGAAATGCAGGCCGATCTGCAAGTTCTCGCCAAGCGCCAGCTGCTTGCCGGCGCGGGCGGCCGCTTCCTGATAGGCGATGATCGGGCCGCCCTGCATCGTCGCCGCACCGCCGCCGACCGCGCCTTTGATCCCGTGCTTGACCATGAAGTCGAGCCCGCGGGCGCTGGCGCTGACGATCGGCTGCCAGCATTCGACCGGGCGGTGGATCGGCCGCGGCACCAGGGTCAGTTCCTTTAGCTCATAACCGCGATAGGGGACCCGCGGCGGCAACGTGTAATGCGCTCCTTTATGCGAGAACGACTCGTTGTCGAACGCCTTGAAGATGATCTCGACGGCTTCCTCGAAGACTTCGCGGTTGGCGTTCTGGTCGAGCATCGGCCCGCCGAGGCTTTCCACTTCGCGGGTGTGATAGCCGCGGCCGACGCCAAAGACGGTGCGTCCGCCGGTCAGGATGTCGGCGGCGGCAAAATCCTCGGCGAGCCGCAACGGGTGCCACATCGGCGCGATGTTGAAGCCGCAACCGATCTTGAGCTGCTTGGTGAGCTGGGCGAGATGCACCGCCACCATCAGGATGTTGGGCAGGCACTCGTAGCCCTCGTGCTGGAAGTGATGCTCGGCGAGCCACAAGGTGTCGTAGCCAAGCGCGTCCATCCGCTTGGCGATCGCTTCGGTCTTTTCGAAAACACTGGCGAGGTGCTCGTTCGAATAGCGCCGCTCGTTCGCCGGTGTCGCGTCCTGCCCACGGTCGGGAAGATCGACATGGCCGGCATAAACGGTGGTGAATTTGGTGATCATCGGGTCCTCCGGCTCCTCTGCCGCCGCCAATGCGGGAACCACATCCCGCCTCCTGCGCCAATTCTCTCATATGTGGCGGGCCGGCGTCACGTGCGGCGGGCTTACCGTCGGGCCTGGGGGCGCCATGATAAAATTGGCCACCCCTCGATGCCGCCGGACGCGAACCTTGGCTGACCGGCGGCTTCCTTTATAAATACCAGCGGGATGCGAGCGTGAGGCGACCGATGGAATATACGACGCTTGGCAGAACCGGGCTCAAGGTCAGCGTCGCCGGGCTGGGCTGCGGCGGGTTCAGCCGGCTCG
>DATJLK010000186.1:0-4071 GCA_035509615.1 Allostellaceae bacterium
GATGCGCGGACAACGTTCCGCCGCGAAAAACCGCTGCGCTTGGGCCGGCGGCAAACCGGTTTGATCAGCACCAATCCGGGTCTTTGAGGCGGAGAGCGTCGGTCTGGCCGCCCAATGGAAAATCACTAAACGGCAACCGGAGCCAGGAAGTGGCGATCGAGATGGTCAAAACCATATCGGCTGCTGCAATCCTTCTGGCGGCGAGCGCCATGGCCGCGGTTGCTGGGACTACGGTCCTGACTGTCGGGGGCTCGTCCGGGCAGTACGCGACAATCAGCGCCGCTGTGGCGGCTGCCGATAGCGATACCAACCTTGCCGATTACTACGTGATCAGCATCGCCCCTGGTACATATACAAATGATTCACCGCAGGTGACGCGGCCGATGACGATCCAGGCGGCAGTTCCCGGTTCGGCGGTGATCCTCAATGCATCGGCGCCACTGGCGAATGAGAAGGGGATTATCCTGACCGACGCCGGCCTGACGGTCGAGGGGCTGACCCTTGAGAACGCCAATATTGCCAATTCGCTTGGCGGCAATGCCGCCGGCATCCGCCCCGAGAAGGGGAACCAAAACTACACCTTGACGGTGAGGAATACGACGTTCATCCACAATCAAACCGGAATTTTGACCGATGTCAATTTCCCACTGGACGTCGTTCTTGTGGATAATGTCTTCATCAACAATGGAAATTTGAATCCGCCGTCAGGAGGCACGACCCACGGTATTTACATCGGTGCCAATAACCAGTCGCTGGTCGCGATGGGTAACGAGTTTTGCGGCACCAACGTCGGACACGATATAAAAAGCCGAGCTTCAATCAATATGATTGAGAATAACACGCTCTATGACGGCGCTGCCGATCCAAACCAGTCGACCTGCATGCTGGGATCATCGAGTTACGCGCTGGATCTGCCCAATGGCGGGGTCGCCGTGGTCGTCGGGAACACGATGATCCGGGGAACCGCATCTGAAACTAACGTCCTGTTCGCTTATGGCGAGGAGGGATTGACCTACACGACGAATAGTATCGCGTTCCTCGACAACATCATGGATAACACCGGCGGCACGGCGATCGGTATTTCGGATGCCCCAAACCCGCCGATTCCCGTGGTCGGGAGCGGCAATCAGTTTGCGTCGTCGATTTCGCCGCAAGTCAACCCAGCATCCGCCGATCAACTGACGGCCAATTCCACCGGGTCGGTTTCGCCCGACGGCACGATCTTGACCGCGCCATCAACCGGCAGCCTGATGACCACTGCAGGCACCTGGACCTTTGGCACGGTCCAGCCGCAGGCCGGGCAGTACCAGATCTTTCTCAACGGAAGCTATACGTCTGGTTACGCCGCCGAGATGGAAGTCGACGGCGGCGGGAAACTCTATGCCTATAACAGCGGCAGTAGAGCCTGGTGGCTTTGGAATGGCGGCGGCTGGACACAGGTTTCCGGACCTTGAACAAGACTGCCGGGTAAAGGGCGGATGACCCCTCTGATATTATCCCCGGCGCCGGATTCAGTCAGTGCCGAGCCTGATGCAGGGGCAGGGCATCTGGAATACCACCTGTATCGCGCTGTATGTCGGAAGAGGGAGATCGTCGTCGCGGTAGCCGAGAACCGCCTCCCGGCGAGATCCCTCCGGCAAGATCGGGAATATGGCCGGAATCCGAACACCTGGGCGGGGTCACATCTCGCGCCGGTCAAAACCCGGCTTGGAAGCAGGCAGACGGTACCTGAGTTGACCGCATGCGGGTGCCGCCTGAACGCGGCACATCCCGATGGCGCACAGACAATGATGCGGGCCGGGTGTGGCGCGGCCGATTTGGCGGAACAGGCTCGTTGCCGGAAGGCCCGTGGGTACGGAGTTTCACACTGCCGGTGCAGCCCCGGTGATCGAGTGAAACCGGGCGGCGAATTTCCTGGTAATGGCGGCCGCGGCCAGTCGAATTTCGGCTCCGGGGGGCGGATTCATCGATTTTTGATCGGTCGGGCAGAAAATCCGCTTGTTGATTAGTCGCGCGAACCAACCAGATGATTCGCATCGGCATCGCGTCGTCATCCTGCGACAGCGGCGGGCCAACGCCTACCTCTGGAATGAAAAGGGGCGGCGAGCGGGCGGCTGTTGCCCTGAGTCCGACTTTCGCGGGCATGACGGAAACGGGTTTACAGGGCCCAAATGTCAAATGTGTACCACGACAGCGGAGTCACGACACCACCAGTCGAATTATAATAGAGTTATCTGATTTGAATGAGGGAAAAGCGGCCAGTTCACCCAATATCATCGTCGCTTCCGTCGCAGGCTGGAACCCCTCTTGCCGGTCGGATGTACATGAAACTGAGTGAACGTCCCAGGGATAAATCATCTATGGAACCAAATGACGAGAGTGAATTGCCACCTTTAGTAAAGGTTTTCCTATGGCTGGGTGTACCATTTGCACTGACCACTTTGCTAATCTTGTTTAGCTGACCTGCGGGCGAGGTCCGATGGTTCGCTTCTCCCGGGAACCGCGCAGCGCCAACCGCCGACTTCGCCTTTTGCGTCGGCTACCCATTTGCAATGTGCCGGCTTACGACGGCCGAGCAAGAGACGCCGCGCCGAGAGCCTCGTCCGCGAACTCGACATTAAAAGCTCCGGCTCCGGGTATTTTGGCCAGACCCTGTGGGTCTTGCGGTCGCGGTCGCGAAGGATAAGCTCGATCGCGGTGCGGCGACAAAGATGCTTGAACCAAAGGAGCCATGCGCGAGCCTTCTTAACTCTCGTCATCGCTAACTCCCGGGTCCGCCCGCCAACCTCGGCAAGTCCCGGGTCCTCGCCAAGACCGCCCGGCAACCCTCGGGTCCATCCCCCACCAGCGAATATCCAACCGCTTCCGGCCTCTACCTGGAATCCTCGCCCGCACGAACCAGAGCCTGGCGATGCGCTTTTGCGCAGCCTTTGATGCCACGTCCGGGACGATCCTCTCGAATTCGACGGGCGCGGCTGTTATATGAGCCTGTCATGCGGCATCTCGGCGGGATAGCGCGAATTATCAGCCCGGTCCTCGCCTGAGGATCGGGACGCTTTCGCTTATTCGCCACCTCTTTCAGGGTTCATGATGCCGACCGACTATCGACCGACCGTGTTTCTGCCCAAAACCGATTTCCCGATGCGCGGCGATCTGCCAAAGCGCGAGCCGGCAATCCTTGATCGTTGGGCGGCGATGGATCTGTATCACCGGCTGCGTGAAACCGCCGCCGGGCGCGAAAAATTCGTGCTGCATGACGGGCCGCCCTACGCGAATGGTCATCTCCATATCGGTCACGCGCTGAACAAGATCTTGAAGGACGTCGTCAACCGTTCGCAGCAGATGCTGGGCAGGGACGCCCCCTATGTCCCCGGCTGGGATTGTCACGGCCTGCCAATCGAATGGATGATCGAGGAAAAATACCGGGCGCGGAAGATGTCCAAGGACAGTGTCCCGCCCGATCAGTTTCGCCGCGAATGCCGCGAGTTCGCATCGCATTGGATCGATGTGCAAAAGGCCGAGTTCGAACGGCTCGGCGTCGTCGGCGATTGGGCCAACCCCTACACGACGATGGCGTATTCGGCCGAGGCGCAGATCGTTCGCGAGATCGGCAAGTTCCTGATCAATGGCGGGCTTTATCGCGGCTCAAAGCCGGTCCTGTGGTCGGTCGTCGAGCAGACGGCGCTGGCCGAGGCCGAGGTTGAATATTACGACCACCGCTCGACGACGGTATGGGTGCGGTTTCCGATCGCGACAACGGGCCTGCCGGCGCTGGTCGGCGCCGCCGCCGTGATCTGGACGACGACACCTTGGACCCTGCCCGGCAACCGCGCGATCGCCTATAGCCCGGCACTCGACTATATCGCGATGCGGGTCGACAAAGCGGCCGAAGACAGCCGCGCCCGGACCGGGGAGACGTTGCTGGTCGCCGCCCCGCTCGCCGATGAACTCGCTGCACGCGCCGGAATCGAGGCCTATTCGGTGCTGGCGCGCTGTCCCGGTAGCGCCCTTGCCGAAACCATCGCGCGGCATCCGCTCGCCGGGCAGAGCTACGAGTTTGACGTGCCCTTG